>NZ_JAWRVK010000032.1:0-49043 GCF_036663575.1 Halalkalibacter flavus | reverse complement strand
TGCATGTATTAGGCACGCCGCCAGCGTTCGTCCTGAGCCAGGATCAAACTCTCCATAAAAGTGTTTGATTAGCTCAACTTGCATTACGCTAGCAATGCAATATAATACTTTGACGAGATAAAAATTATCTCTTTAATTCGCTTGGCTTTTGTTCAGTTTTCAAAGAACTAATCCGCCGCTCATTCATCAGCGACATTCACTATAGTAACACAAAAATCTGTTCTGCGCAATATCATTTGATATTTTTTAAAACAACACACAAAAATGTCGAATCACAAGAACAAGAATTACTATAACACAACGAAACATTCTACGCAAGATCCTTTTAAAAAAAATATGTTTAAAGAATTTTTCCGCTGAGATCTAATAATTTACCACAATCGCAAACAAAATTCAAACCATAGAACAACAATTTATAAATCAACCTACTTCCTTCTATATAATTGATTTTCACCATCAAAACACTCCATTTATTATAGTCTTTTTTTTAGCGGCTTGAAAATAGCTCCCCCTCTAGTTCAAACAAAATTATAACCAGCCTTTCACAAAATCCGCCCAAAACAAAAACTAAGCTAGTTTACCCCTTCATCAATAACTCCAAAATAAATAATGAAATAATTAACATCAATTGTGAACAAATTCACAATTTCTCCACACCATTATGTGAAACACTTCACATAATGGTGTTATACTTTAACTAGAAAAGAAATTAACTAGTAAGTCATTGATTAAAGTTAGTTAAGTAGGAGGTCTTCTATTATGAATGGAAAAGTAAATCGAGTTGTTCTTATCGGTACAGGTGCAGTAGGTTGTAGCTATGCATATTCTTTAATTAACCAAGGCGTTGCAGAAGAATTGGTTCTTATAGATGTAAATGAATTACGATCTGAAGGAGAAGCAATGGATCTAAATCACGGACTTCCATTTGCACCAACTGCTATGAAAGTATGGAATGGCACGTACGAAGACTGCCAACAAGCAGATTTAGTTGTCATCACAGCTGGTCTAGCTCAAAAACCTGGAGAAACAAGACTAGATTTGGTTGCAAAAAATACTGCGATCTTTAAACAAATAGTCGGTAACATTATGAAAAGTGGTTTTGATGGAATATTCTTAGTAGCAACAAACCCAGTTGATATTATGACTTATGTAACATGGAAAGAATCAGGCTTACCCAAAGAGCGTGTTATCGGTTCTGGAACTACATTAGATTCAGCTAGATTACGCTATATGTTAGGAGACTATTTTGAAATTGATCCAAGAAACATCCATGCATATATTATCGGTGAACACGGAGATACAGAATTACCTGTTTGGAGCCATACTACAATCGGAATTGATAAACTTGAATCTTATATAGAAAGAAATGACACCTATAACACTGGAGCACTAGATAAAATCTTCGAAAATGTTCGTGATGCGGCTTACCATATTATCGAAAGAAAAGGGGCAACTTATTACGGTATTGGTATGTCTTTAGTACGAATTACGAAAGCCATTTTACAAAACGAAAATAGCGTACTCCCTATATCTGCTTACCTTACTGGTGAATACGGACATAATGATATTTACATCGGAGTACCTGCAATAATTAATCGTAACGGAATTCGAAAGATTTTAGAAATTGAATTGAACAACAAAGAAAAAAATCAATTTGATCATTCTGTCAAAACTCTTCGTGAGTCCATGGAACACATTTTAGAAATCTAATAAAAAACCCGGCTTCTAAAGTTACTAGAAGTCGGGTTTAATTTTCAAGTCACTTAATTATCCAGATTAACTAGAAAGCTTATCTTTGTTCTTCTTTTGATCCTCTTCGTATTCAAACTCCCAATAGTCCGCATTTTTTATGTTTAATCTCTTAGGATCGAACACAGGATCCTTTCCTTCTTTTTTCTGTTGCTCATAATCTTTTAACACTCGCAAAGCAGGCTTTGCAAGAATTAAAATCGCAATTAAGTTTAACCAAACCATTAAACCTAATCCTACATCACCAAGTGCCCATGCCAGATCTGCCTCTCTGATTGCACCAAAGAATACCGCTAAAAGTAGAACCACTTTCAGTATGAACATACCATACTTTTTATATTTCCCACGTATTAAATACGCTACATTTGTTTCGGCCATGTAGTAATACGCCATAATTGTTGTAAAGGCAAAGAAGAATAACGCAATCGCAACAAAAGAGGCACCAAATCCCGGAAGGACAGATTCAATCGCTGCTTGCGTATAACCTGCTCCCGCTGGAATTTCACTAATGTTATTAACAATATATTCCCCATTTGGACTTTCTACATTGTACATACCTGTAAAGAGAATCATAAATGCTGTTGCCGAACAAACTAAAAGTGTATCAATATAAACAGAGAATGATTGAACGAGCCCTTGTTTAGCTGGGTGGGAAACCTCAGCCGCCGCAGCTGCATGTGGACCTGTTCCTTGTCCAGCTTCATTTGAGTAGATACCACGTTTAACGCCCCATGAAATAGCAAGACCGATAATTCCACCAAACGCAGCATCTGCACCAAAAGCACTACTAAAAATCAAACCAATCACAGCTGGTAACTCAGTAATATTAACTAACACAATAATCAATGAAAGTAGGATATATGCAACTGCCATGAAAGGAACAACAAACTGCGCGACATTTGCAATCCGTTTTACTCCACCAAAAATGATAATACCAATAATAGCAATTAAAATAATACCCGTAATATAAGTGTTGATTGAAAATGCATTTTCCACAGCAACCGCAATGGAGTTAGATTGAATACCTGGCATAAGAAGACTCATAGCTAGTAAAGTTGCAACAGCGAAGATAACAGCGTACCATTTCCAACCTATTCCTTTTTCGATATAATAAGCTGGTCCACCTCGATATTGACCATCTTGCTTTTGTTTGTACATTTGAGCAAGAGTAGATTCAATAAATGCACTAGATGCACCGATAAAAGCAATCATCCACATCCAAAAAACAGCCCCCGGTCCCCCAAACGCAATTGCCGTTGCCGTACCCGCTATATTACCGGTACCGACTCGACCGGAAAGTGCGATGGCCAAAGCCTGAAATGATGAAATTCCTGCTGATGAACTCTTGCCACGGAACGTTAGCCGTACCATATCTTTTACGTGTCTAACTTGTAAAAAACGAGTAAAAATGGAAAACAATAAACCAACGCCTAGACAAAAAATAATCATTGGAGTGCTCCACAAAACACCATTCAACCAATTGATTAAATCACTCACATAGATTCCCCCTAACACTTTAAATTTTCACATTTCTTACTAACTTGAATTATAGGGCATCTAATGCTATATAACAATATAAAAAAACGTAATATTTAAAATAATTATTCGCCAACATTCGAGTTAGATGTTTTTGTTAGCGTTTTCATATATATATCATTCGTATTCGTAATTGAGATAATTAATAAAACGTAAGCAACACATCACTATCAGAAAAAAGCACCTCGTACATTTAGGTTCGAGATGCTTTTTATTATTAAAACAGATTTTAAACTTGCTTTAGTGCTCGATTTAAATCTTCAATAATATCATCAATTGCTTCTGTTCCAATTGATAGACGAATCATTCCCGGTGTAACTCCTGCAGAAAGCTGTTGATGGGTTGTACTAGCCGGATGGATAATGAGAGATTTAGAATCTCCTACATTAGCTAGATGGGAAAATAACTGAACAGATTGTATTACTTTCTTCCCTTCCTCCACTCCACCTTTTATCCCAAACGTTAAGATCGTTCCTTGTCCTTTTGGCATATATTTTGTCGCTAATTCGTACGACGGATGACTTTCTAACCCAGGGTAATTCACCCATTCAACATCCTTGTGCTCTTGTAAGAATTGTGCTATTTCAAGTGCATTTGAGCTGTGACGTTCCATTCGTAAGTGAAGCGTTTCCAAACCTTGTGATAATAAAAACGAGTTAAAAGGAGAAATAGCGGCTCCTAAATCTCTCAGTAATTGAACACGAGCCTTAATAATATAGGCAATTGGACCAACCGCCTCCGTGTATACAATTCCATGATAACTAGGGTCCGGCTCTGTTAATCCAGGGTACTTTCCCGCTCGAACTCCAATTAAAATTACCACTATCAACAATAACCCCACCTATTGAAGTACCATAACCACCAATAAACTTAGTAGCTGAATGAACTACAATATCAGCAACATGTTTGATTGGCTATAATAGATAAGGACTTGGGAATGTATTATCAACTATTAATAGGAGATTATGATCATGAGCGATTTTTGCTACCATCTCAATATCTAGT
This sequence comes from Halalkalibacter flavus, assembly GCF_036663575.1. Lineage (NCBI taxonomy): Bacteria > Bacillati > Bacillota > Bacilli > Caryophanales > Bacillaceae > Halalkalibacter > Halalkalibacter flavus. The sequence continues at coordinate 44,753 of NZ_JAWRVK010000032.1, read as the reverse complement.
ACATCACCTTTTGGATTGCCGATTGTCTCTGCATAGATTGCTTTTGTTTTACTGGTTATCGCATTTTTGAAATTTTGTGGATCACTTGGATCGACGAAGATAACATTAATTCCCAATTTTGGCAACGTATTTGCAAGAGGATTATCATAGTAACGATTTTTCTTCCTGCCAACTGAACTTTTCTGAAAATTCTTTCTTTTTATTCGTCGTTCATCTATTTCTTACAAGAAAAGACATTTGCTAATAAATGCAAATGCCTTTTCACACAACTTATAACGGAAAAGATAATTTAACTTCTGTTCCTTTTCCTTCCTCACTTACAATATCGATGTCCCCTTTAAAATGTTTCACAATTTGATAAACCATAAACAAGCCAATTCCTTGTCCAGCCATTTCTTGATTAATCTTTTGGTACTTTTGATACAATCTTTCTAAGTTTTCAGGAGTCATTCCGACACCATTATCTATTATATGTATGCATAAATGATTATTCTTAACAAAACTGTCAATTTTAACCTTTTCACCCTCATGACTGTTATTGCAGCTTATCAAATACTCTATGTAATAAACTTCCATTCTCCTACTAAAACTACCTCCCAACCTGCAAACAAAGTCAAAATTCGACTACTTTTATAAAAGATTTAAAAATTCCTCAAAACCACTATTACTTCAGTATTTTTGTATGACATTAAAACGATGAATATTAAACCTAGACTTTACAATTATTTTTAATATGATAAATTAATATCATTAAGAACGTTAAATTTTTATTTAACAAACTTATTTTTATTATTTCTGTGCAAGAGTTAGTTCCATTCTTGCATCCATTAGTAGAAGAAAATCAATTCTTCTATCTTCCGTACATATCAATTGAATTCTAAAAAAGAGGTGATTTGACAACAAAGAAAAAGGATGAACCAAATAAATGTAGTTAATTTCTAAAGGAGGAGTTTGAAGGTGAAAGCTATACAAAATTCAAAAACTATCATTCTTTCTTTCATGTTAGTAGGACTTATAGTCACAATGTCAGCATGTGGCGGAAATGAAGAAGCAGGACAAAGCGATGGAATTGGGTCTATTGATACGATTACATTCGCCGATGCAGGATGGGACAGCATTCGCATTCATAACGCAATCGCTAAAAATGTCATCGAAAATGGGTTTGGTTATAACACGGAGTCAATGCCAGGGTCGGAGACTGGTTCGCTTATCGGTATTGGCAACGGCAGCTTAGATGTATACATGGAAATTTGGACAGGGAATTTTTACGATCAATATACAGAAGCAATTGATAATGGAGAAATTATTGAATTAGCCGTGAACTTTGATGATACAGCAGAAGGTTTGTATGTTCCTACGTATGTAATTAAAGGGGACGCAGAGCGAGGCATTGAGCCATTAGCACCAGGATTAAAATCAATTCATGATTTACCTGATTACTGGGAAGTGTTCCAAGACCCAGAAGATACTTCCAAAGGAAGAATTTATGGCTCAATACCTGGCTGGGCAGCAGATAATGTACTAGAAGCAAAAATGATCAATTACGGGTTAGATGATACATTCACATACTTCCAGCCTGGATCAGATACAGCTTTAAATACTTCATTAATTAACGCATATGAAAACGGTGAGCCTTGGGTGGGTTACTACTGGGAACCAACTTGGATTGCTGGAATGTATGACATTACCCTTCTTGAAGACGAACCATATGATGAAGAATTGTGGAATGACGGGTATTTAACTGAGTTTCCGTCTCAACGATTAACGATTGCTGTGCAAAATCAGCTTCCTGAGCAAGCACCAGAAGTTGCAGAATTCTTAAACAACTATGCGACAAGCGCTGAAATTACAAATGAGTTACTTGCACACATGCAAGAGACTGATGCAGAAACTGAAGAAGTCGCTGTATTCTTCTTACAAGAATATGAAGATGTATGGACAACATGGGTACCAGAAGACATTGTTGAAAAAGTAAAAGCAGGGCTTTAACAAACATATGGCTTGGCTAAGGACAACTTTAGTCGAGGGCATTGATAAAGATTGACTTTCACCTTTTCAGTGCCCTTTAGTCAGGCTTTTTTCTAAGCACTGGTTAGACTTATTTTAGGAGGTGAATTGGTTGCACTTTTCTATAATTGCAACTAAAGAAGAATGAACAATTTCCCTGACTCGTTACGGTTTGAATTAGGAAAACATATAGAAACATTTGTTAGATGGTTAGATACGAATTTCTCCGGACTATTTGACGCCATTAGCACTTCCCTTCTTTGGGTCATGGTCCATATGGAAAATCTCTTAATTATGATCCCTTGGTGGTCAGTGATTCTTGTCGTGTTCGTATTCGGTTGGCGTTGTGCCTCCCTTGTTTCTGGAATCGTCTTTTCCCTATTAATGATCTTAGTTGGTTCTTTTGGATATTGGGATTATACAATGATGACATTAGCCATTGTTCTAGCTTCTGTCTTTATCTCATTGCTTTTTGGGATCCCGATTGGAATAGCTATGGCGTACAAACGTACGACAGAAGCAATTATGAAGCCAATATTAGACGCAATGCAGACGATGCCAAGCTTTGTGTACTTAATCCCGGCTATGATTTTCTTTGGGCTAGGTAAGGTCCCAGCTGTCATTGCTACAATCATTTATGCCATTCCACCGGTAATTAGGTTAACAAACCTTGCTATTCGTAGAGTATCAAAAGATATGGTTGAGGCTGCTTATTCTTATGGCTCCTCCCCTATGCAAGTATTAACAAAGGTTCAATTGCCTCAAGCTCTTCCAACGATTATGACTGGAATTAACCAAACAACGATGATGGCACTAGCAATGGTCGTTATTGCATCCATGATTGGGGCTCAAGGCCTTGGTATGGAAGTATTAATTGCCATTAACCGTGTTGATATTGCACGAGGTTTTGAAGCTGGACTTGGTATTGTTATTTTAGCGATTATCATGGACCGAATTTCACAAGGAATTGCAAAGAATTCTCAAGTAAAAGAATAGAAAGCTATTAGAAAGTAGGAGTTCGATTATGACAGAAAAAGTAAAAGTGGAAAACTTAACGAAAATATTCGGACGAAATCCCAAATCTGTACTAATGAAAGTAAAACAAGGTGTGTCGAAAGAAAAAATTCTAAAAGATACAAAACATACGGTTGGAATATACGATATTTCTTTAACGGTGAGCGAAGGTGAAATGTTCGTTATCATGGGGCTCTCCGGAAGTGGTAAATCTACGTTAATCCGTTGTTTAAACCTTTTAAATAAACCAACAGACGGGAAAATTATTGTAGATGGGGAAAATATTGTTGACTACTCTAAACAAGAGCTACGATCGTTTAGACAAAATAAAATTGCGATGGTCTTCCAACATTTTGGGCTCTTTAGTCATAAAAATGTTATTGAAAACGTTCAATATGGTCTAGAAGTGAAAAATACAGACAAAGAAGAACGCTATGAAAAAGCAAAACAAGCACTAGCCAATGCTGGTCTTGCAGGCTGGGAAGAAAAAATGCCCCATGAATTAAGTGGCGGGATGCAGCAACGTGTTGGACTTGCTCGGGCGCTAGCAACTGATCCAGATATTTTATTGATGGATGAACCTTTCAGTGCTCTCGACCCTCTTATTAAACGAGATATGCAGCTTGAATTAATGGAACTTCAAGCAAAATTGAAAAAAACAATTATCTTTATCACTCATGATATAAACGAAGCATTTAAAATTGGTGATCGTGTCGCCGTAATGAAGGATGGACAGATTGAACAAAGCGGGACACCAGAAGAAATTATTGAAAAGCCAAAAAGTGATTATATTAAAGACTTTGTAAAAGATATTGACCGTTCGAAAGTCTTACAAGCTAGTAATGTTATGTACAAACCTTCATCCATCGTTTCCCTAAAAGAAGGATTAAAATCAGCAGTAAATGAAATGCGTTCTAATGGTATTTCTAGTGTGTTCGTTGTTGATAGTCAGAGGAAATTACAAGGACTTGTTACGATTGACGATACAGTAAAAGCAATAAAAGAAAACAAAACATTAAAAGACATTTTAATTGATAAGTACCATACAACGGATCCTGATACGTATTTACAAGATTTAATTCCAAAAGCAACCGAATCAAAATATCCACTTGCTGTTGTTGATGAAAACAATAAGCTTCTTGGACTTATTTCAAGAGTATCGGTATTATCAGCATTGGTGTAATTACTAAAGTCACGTGCTAATTTAGAGGGAACCGAAAAGGCGACAAGCGACCTTTTTCAGTTCCCTCTTTACTTGCATGGGGCTTTCCTCGTTTACCTTTGGGATTTTATACCAATCGAGGTGAAGATTTATCATATTCTATTGGTAGTAATGAAAATTTAGCCAGTCTGATGTGGATCGTAAATGGTTATTTGCACATATGTTAATGTATCAGCTTTATCAGGAGGAACAAGATATGACTCATACGCATTCAATTAAAAAACAACTTCCATTGTTCTTAGCAAATTGCTGTTTACAAACGTATTTCCAATATACCAATGAAGGTGAATTTACAATTCCAAAAGGATACAAATTACTAGCAAATGTAAAAGCAAATGCGATTGGTATTAGAGAATGGTTTGGATTTATTTTGGAATCCAAAAAGAGTGTCATCATTGCTTTTCGAGGAACAGACTCTAATCCAGATTGGATAGTCGATGCTGAAGTATCACAAGTTCCATTCCCATATACGAAAGAAACATTTTTCGTTCATGAGGGTTTTTCCTCTATTTATCAATCATGCAGAGATGACATAATCGACACCTTGGAACAAATCCCTTTAAAAAAGAAAGTTTACGTTACAGGGCATAGCTTAGGTGCCGCAATTGCAACATTATGTGCTTTTGATCTATCAGAACACGGATTCAACGTCTCTCTTTATAACTTTGCAAGTCCTAGAGTTGGAGATCCTGAATTTACAAAAGCATTTGAACAGTCTGTCCAAAAAAGTTACCGATTCGTCAATATTTATGATATTGTACCACTTTTGCCCCCAGAATCTATTTATAGTCCATTAGCAGATCAAACGTATTATTATCAACACATTAAAGACGCAGATACATTTGGTATTCAAACAGATACATTAAGCGGGAATCACAGCATCTATACGTATATTAAAGGTGTAAAAGATTTCTAGATGAAAGGGGTTATCCCAAAGGTCACTTCAGACTGGGATAATCCCTTTCATATTACATTTGGGGTTTGATCGCTTTTATTAAAATAGACTCTCCCATAAACGACTCGACTTTCCCATCGTTGATCTTCAGACGGAATTTGTCATGTAACTCATACGATGAATTAATCATGTACTCAGCTAATATCTCTTTCTTCTTTGGTTCAAGATTCATCATCTGACACCAAATATTAAATTGAAAATGTTTTCTAAATCGATAAGATTCCTCAATTTCAAAGCCAGCATCTTCTATCATTTTATACCACTCTGATTTTTTCCAAGCACGATAATGACTTGGATCTCGATCTTTTTCAATTTTATTATAAAAAGAATCAAAGTCATCTCGTTCTGGGGCTACATTATCAATAAATAACAACGTCCCTTCCGCTTTCACGACCCGGAAAGCTTCATTTATAAAAGCAAAAACATTAGGAAAGTGATGTGCAGCAATCCTACATGTTACAACATCAAAGCTACTATCATCAAATGGTAAACGTTCGGCATCACCTTGAACAAACATAACATTTGTGTGACCGTTAGAATCGATGAATCCTTTTGCTGCATGTAGAATTTCTGTAGTCAAGTCTAATGCCGCAACCTCTTTAACAACTGGGGCTAATGCATTGGCGACATGCCCTCCTCCTGTAGCGATATCAAGGCATTTTTCGATGCCTTTCACTTGGGAGATTTCGAGAAGTTTTTGTAAGTCCTGTCCCTTAGCATGTGTATTGCTCGTTACATAGTTACGTGCATTTTTTCCAAACTGAGCTTGTACGTTAGCTTTCGTGTTATCTTCAGTCATGGAATCACATCCTTTTTTAACATTCATGAATTGGTTTGCCTCTTTATTATAACGCATAATGTTAATTTATGGATAACTTTCCCTTTCGACTAACCTCTTGATAACATCATGTTCTTCGTTACTTATAACACTACTAATTTACCTTTGTGTGACCGTTTTAACAGTCTAATTTATTTATTTTTATTATAGTTAACATATAAAATGACAAAAGGAGTGCTCGTATGGTTACAAATGAATATATAGATAAAATGCAAGGGAACAGACAGAAAGTTAAATTGGTTTTGCCAAAAGAACATGGTACGTGGATGATGTTTTTCTTACCATATTTATTAGCAGTAGCTCTCTTTGGGCCCGTTCTATTGCACATTCCATTTTTAATTGGTTGGTTCTTTCTTTTTTTAGCATCTACGCCGTTATTAAATATCATTCGAAACCGCAAACTGAAAATAGAAATGATGCCATGGCTTGTTAGATATTCAATCATTGCTATTATCTTTTTACTACCCGTCATTTGGTTAACTCCCGTTTTACTATTAATTGGCATCTTTCTTATCCCTTTACTAATCATTAATGTTTATTTTATCAAGGCTCGAAACGAACGAAGCCTATGGAACAATCTAAGTGGCATTATCACGTTTGCATTAGGTGGAGTCGCTGCTTCAATTCTTGGTCAAGGAGATGTCAATAATGCTATTTCCCTACTAATATTTGTCACGTTTTATTTTACAGGAAGTGCCTTTTATGTAAAATCACTCATTCGCGAACGAAAAAATGCCCGCTTTAAAAAAATATCCCACACGTATCATGCATTCCTATTGCTTATTCCTTTTTTACTTGGAAATCCCATGTTAGTTTTTGCTTATTTACCTGGAGCAATTAAAGACTGGACCACATCTAGGAAAAAGCAAATGAAACCTATGAAGATAGGAATCATTGAAATTGTGAATGGTATCGTCTTTTTCATTTTTAGTATTATCATCATTTAATATTTACATCTCAAAAAAACCAGTCACTTTAATTTAAAGTGACTGGGTTTCTACTAATTCATTCTTTTGTTTTGGAATATAGATACAATATGGTTCACCTTGTAAATAGTCTCCGGTAACAGCATAAGCTCTTGCCCTAGAACCACCGCACAAATTTCGGAATTCACATGCCCCACACTTCCCCTTGAATTGATCGGGTTCACGTAATTGCTTAAACACCGGATTTTCTCTATATATGGCTGCCAAAGACTCGCTCCTCACATTTCCACAATGAATTGGAAGGAATCCACTCGGAAATACATCACCTATATGGGAAATAAAAACAAATCCGTTCCCATCATTTACCCCTTTTGGAGCACGGCCTAAAATATCTTTCCTTCTCTTTCTGCTCCCGTCCCCCTTCGCCTTCATCGATTCTCTTTGAATAAGTACTCTTCTAAAATGAGGAGCTTCTGTTGTTTTAATATCAAATGTCGCTGTATCTTTTAAGTCAGCAAGCCAATGTAACACTTGTTCATGTCTTTCTGGGGAAACGGGTTCCATATTAGAAGCTCTCCCTGTCGGAACAAGAAAAAATACACTCCAAAGTACAGTTCCGAGTTGTTCCATAAGCTCAGCCATCTTCTCAAGTTCATCTACATTATAATGAGAAACAACCGTATTAATTTGAATAGGCATGTTTAAATCTTGCAAATGTCGTATAGCTTTCATCGTTAAATCAAACGAGCCCTTCGTCCCCCTAAAATGATCATGAATCTCTTTGTTAGGGCCATCTAAACTAAAAGCCCACCTCGATAAACCAGCAGCTTTTGCTTTCTCCATCGCCTTTTTCGTTACTCTTGGGGTTGCACTAGGAGTCATAGAAACACGTACACCTTTTTTCACTGCATAGTCGATTAAGTCATATAAATCTTCTCTCATTAACGGATCTCCACCTGTAAAAACAAGCAAAGGATTTCCCATTTCATAGATTTGATCGATTAAATTCGTTCCCTCTTCAAAAGAAAGTTCTCTAGGATCGCGGAGATGTTGTGCTTCAGCTCGGCAGTGTAAACATTTCAATGCGCAGGCTTTCGTTACTTCCCAAATAACGATAAATGGATTTTTTTTATAATCAATGTTCATTATCAATCCCCTCCTACATCAATATTCGTTTTTCTAAGCTTAACAAAAGATAAAACGCCCAGAGGTGACTGAGATCACAGAACAAGAATGTTCAACAGTTAGTCATTAATTATGTGATACATAAAGCCAATTCAGGTTATTTTCAGTAACTGCTTTGATTTGATTATGGTTCATACAAGAGAGGAATTGATGAGCCCTTACTGGTTTACTAAAATAATAACCTTGCCCTACATCACAATTTTGTTGCTGGAGCGTTGTTACTTGCCTCTCATTTTCAATCCCTTCAGCTATGACATTAAATCCTAAGTTTTTCCCCATAGTAATAATCGTATTAATAATAATTTCACCGTCAACATCTAACTCATGTATAAATGATTTATCGATTTTGATCGTATCAACTGGTAAATTTTTCAAATAACTTAATGATGAATATCCCGTTCCAAAATCATCAATCGAAATTTTCACTCCCAACTGCTTTAATTCAGATAACGTTTTTCTTGCTACTTCTATATTAAGGAGAACTCCTTCTGTAATTTCAAGTTCTAAAAAAGATGAATCTACCTTCGTCTCATCAAGAATATATTTTAAATCTCTTACAAAATATTCGTCTCGAAACTGTACTGGTGATACATTCACAGAAACTTTCCGCAAATGCTGGCCGCTTATTTGCCAATTTCTTAATTGCTTGCAAGCAGTAGAAATGATCCATCTACCGATAGGAATGATAGTACCCATTTCCTCCAAGATTGGAATAAATTCTTTTGGGCTGATCATCCCGAACGTCGCATTATCCCATCGTAATAATGCTTCAGCTCCAAAAACGTCCCCATTGTTCAAATTAACAAGTGGCTGATACACTAGGAAAAATTCGTTTGACTCTAGCGCTTTTTCTGCTTCCTGCTGAAGTTGATAGTACCTTTCCATTTCAAGGCTTTGCTTTGGTGTACTAAAACTATAAGTATGTCCACCCTTTTGTTTTGCTTGATACATCGCATGATCGGCCACTTTCAATAGACGTTCAATAAATTCCTGATAGTTATTGTTTTCAGCCGGGATATAATCTAGACTTACACCAATACTCGCTGACACTAACAACTTTTTATTTTGAATTAAAAAGGCAATGATAGCTGGCTTTCAATTTTTTGAATAACAGAAACTACCTCTTGTTTATTTTTAGTTTTATCAAGAATGATTACAAATTCATCCCCACCTTGACGTGTAAGAAAATCCGTTTCACGAAGACAATCTTGTAACCTCTGTCCCGCTTCTTTTAGAACCAAATCTCCAATTGTATGTCCATACTGGTCATTAATTGATTTAAAACGGTCAAGATCTAAAAATAAAATGGCTACCTGATCATTCATTTTAGACTTTATCTGAAAGTCGCTAAGCCACTTGTTTAATTTGTTTCGATTCGGTAATAACGTCAATGGGTCTAAATAAGCCATAGATTGCATATGTTCTTCAATTTGTTTTCTCTCTGTAATGTCGTGACGAATAGAAACGTATTGATAAGGTACACCTTCTTCATCTAGAAAAGGTACAATTGTTGTATCAACCCAATAATACGTCCCATCCTTTGCTTTATTTTTAAACTCACCTTTCCATACTTCACCTTTTGAAATCGTTTCCCATAATGATTGAATGAACTCTTTGCTATGGTGACCTGAATTGATAATTCGATGGTCTTTCCCGACTAATTCTTCACGACTATACTTGGATATTTCACAGAACTTATCGTTTGAGAATTGAATTATTCCTTTTTTGTCTGTTATGACAACAATTGATGATTCATTTATTGCAGACTCGATGTCCTTTAGTTTCTTTAAAGCATGATTCAATTCATTCTTTAAGCTCATCCTTGTCCCTCATTTCTCTCTAAGGCTGCTCTCCGTCTATTGTATAGGAATAGATGAATTTTTGGTGTGATCTAGGTCACGTCTACACACAAGAATAAGAGTATCCATAATTGGATGCTCTTATTCTTGATCTTATTTAAGTAAGCTACGAAGAAAATCTAGTCGTTGCTTTGCATTCCCTTTTACTATAATATCTACACCACTATCTATATTTTGATCAATCGTTTCTCCTCTATATACCTTGGCTGCAGCTTCGACACTTAAATACCCCATATCATAAGGATTCTGAGCGACCGTTCCTGATAATGCCCCACTTTCAATTAATTCGACCATTTCTGTTAGTCCATCCGCACCTGTAACAGGAATGGTCAGACCATGATCTTGAATAACATGTAAAGCACTTAGAGCCATTCCGTCAGTTGTTGCTACAACTCCTTTTAAATCAGGATGAGCTTCTAAAATGGTTTCCATTACCTCTTTTACCTGCTCAGGTTCGTTTGATAATTGCGTAATAATAGCAGCTACGTTAATACCTATTTCTTTTAACCTTACTTCTGCTCCCCTCATTCGATCCCCAGCAACAGGACTATCCTCATCACCGGTAATGATTGCTACCTTATCACCAGGCTGTAATTGGGAGCCTATTAAGGAGCCTGCCCGGCGACCTAAATCAAAGTTGTCCGTACCAACATAAGTGGTTTTATTCTCCCACGAAGCATCCGTATCTAAAAGCAGAACTGGTATATCTTTAACAATAAACCGTTCTAACGGAATGATCAAAGAATCAGGGTGGATCGGTGATACAATTAGTACATCTGGATCATCATCAAGAATCCTTTCTAACAACTCGATTTGCTCTTCTGTCGTTGCATTGGCAGGGGCGAGTACGTTTCCGTTGACTCCAAAATCACGGAAGCCTTTCTCTGCTCCAGCAATAACAACATCCCAATACTCCGTCCTTTGTTCTTTGAGAAGAACTGTAACCGTAGGCTTTCCCTCAGCAAAAGGGTTAGAAATAAAACTTATTAGAGCAATCACAATCACGGAAGCAATAAGGAGGGTGGATCTAGTTTTCAATGCTTCTACCTCCTTTCATTTTTTTATGAATTAAAGCGGATTGAAAAAATTGTTCCCGTATCCCCTGTGTTTATATATATCTCAGCTTGATGACGTTCTGCGACACTATAACAAATCGCTAGACCTAAACCTGTGCCTTCTTCTTTAGTTGTAAAGAAAGGAGTACCTATTTTTTCAATAATGTCTGGGCTAATCCCCTCTCCTTGATCTTGTATTTCTAAGACAACATCTTTGTTTTCTGTATAAGTTCTTATTGCAAGTTCTCCACCAGGAGTCATTGCGTCAAGCCCATTAAGGGCAATGTTTAAAATTATTTGGCGAATCTCTTTTTCATCCAAATAAATATCAGGACATTCATGTAAATCAAGAATCGCTTCTTTACTTGATCGTAAAGCTTCTGCTTGAATAAGTGGAAATAAGGATTCAATGATATTATTAATACTTTGTGATTTTTTGTCACTTACTTTATTTTTGGCTAAATTTAGAAACTCCGTAATAATAGAGTTAGCCCTATTTAATTCATCCAACATTAAGTCAACAATCTCTAACTTCAAAGGGTCACGGCTACTCTTTGCTACTTGCAAAAAACCATGAACAGTCGTCATCGGATTTCGAATTTCATGAGCAATTCCTGCAGCCATTTCACCAATTAAGTTCAGTCGATCTAACCTAGCCATTTCATTTTCTAATAGGACTCTATCTGTTATATCTGTTACAACAATAAGAGCACATTGTTTAGAATGTAGCGTAATTAATTCAGTTGAAAGTAAGCCAGATCTTATTTGTCCACTTTTCGTTTTATAAGTGATTTTTTGATTACGACTTGGCGTTTGTAAGTCTTGGCAATGGCAATTTGATTCTTCTATACAATAAAGCAAACCCAAATTAAGAGAATTTAATTCTTCGTTACTGTAACCTGTATATTCTATCCATCTCTCATTTACATCAATAAATGATTTATCATCTAACGAAAAAATGGCTAGCAAATTGGGGCTAGACTCAAACATCTTCTTAAAGCGCTCCTGAGAGGCTAATAGGTGCTCGGCTATTTTTTTTCGCTCAACAATCTCATTCTTTAATTTTTCATTGGCTATTAGAAGTTCCATTGTTCTCTCTTGAACAATCGTTTCCATATCTATATACTTTTGCTTTTTGTCTTCCTCCATTTGTTTTCGTTCAGTTATGTCCCTAATTGTGCAGACAAAAATTTCATGACCTTCTACAGTCGTTTTCCCAACTTGTATATCTGCATGAAACCAACTTTTATCTTTACGCAAGGCAATAACTTCGAAAACTCGTTCCCCTGCTTGCTTGATAAACGACATGTCAATTTGTTTTGACTTTGCTTCTTTTTCTACTGTATCAACAAGAAACAGACTCCCGATCTGATAATCCACAACTTCTTCATATGAATAACCGAACATGCTTTTAATAGCTTTATTCACTGATAATATTTTTCCATACGTATCAAAAGTAACAATGGTATCAAGGATCGTATCTCCAATTACCTTTGCTAACGCTTCTGACCTTCGTAAATCTAAAGTTGTCAGATCCAACTTCTCGTTTATTTCTTGAATTTCAGCTGTTTTCTCAGCTTCATTTTGAATCAGCTGTTCTTCATGGTTTTGATGAATTTTTACAAATTGCTTTATTTTTTGTTTAAGCAGTTCAGGCTCATACGGTTTAAAAATATAATCAATCGCCCCAACGGAATAACCTTGATGAACATGCTCGACATCTTGGCTAATAGCCGTAATGAAAATAATCGGAATATTTTTTGTTTTCTCACGCATTTTTATTAGTTTTGCTGTTTCAAACCCATTAAGCCCTGGCATTTGTACGTCTAATAAAATAACTGCAAAGTCTTGTTTAAGCATATATTTTAACGCTTGTTTCCCTGAGGTCGCACTAACCAAATTGTAGTTAGGAGATGTAAGGACTGCTTCCAATGCTAGTAGATTTTCTGGATGATCATCAACCATTAATATATTTACTTTTTTGGCACTTGTACTATCTATTTTTACGGTACAGTTTTTCTGTTGCATCGATTTCTTCATAACAGTTTCCATGACTAGTAAATTTAATCCCCTCTCTTTTCCCCAATCCAAGAAAGCCTTCCAAGCTAAGGCTTTCATAGAGAAGCTGATGTACTTTATTTTGCAGTTCTTTGTTAAAATAGATTAGGACATTGCGACAGATAATGATATCAAACTCATTAAAAGAATGATCTGTTACTAGATTATGCTGTGCAAATATTACGTTAGTCTGTAAAAAAGGACGGAAAACAACTTGTTCACCGATGGCCTTATAATATTCAGAGAAAGCCCTTTTCCCGCCCGCTTCAAAATAATTTTGAGTGTACTGCTGCATTCCATCAATTGAAAAAACACCTTTTTTTGCCTTACTTAAGTTACTCTCGTTTATATCAGTAGCATATATTTTCGATTTTTCATAGAGACCTTCTTCGTATAAGAGAATTGCCATCGAGTAAACTTCTTCACCAGTTGAACTACCGACATGCCAAATACGGATCGTGGATTTATCCCTTAATTTCGGGAAAACTCTTGTACGTAATACTTTAAAAAAAGAAGGATCTCGAAACATTTCTGTTACATTGATTGAAAAGTCACAAAACATGCTTTCCATCACTGCTGGATCATGCAAAATCTTTTCCTGTAATGCCGATATACTTGGAAGTTTCTCATTTCGCACACGATGATGAATTCTTCTTTGAATGAAAGGCAAAGCGTACCCCCTGAAATCATAGCCATAACAACGGTAGATGGCTTCAAGCAATAAATCTATTTCTATCTTTTCAATTTCATCAATTGGTTTCCTAACTATATTATTGAATATGTTCACCTACTCTTTTTTTCTATACAACCAAACATTCATGAGTGAGAACAACTGATCTAAATCAATTGGCTTACTTATATAATCGGATGCACCTGCTTCAATACACTCATCACGGTTATGCTTCATGGCTTTGGCTGTTACAGCAATGATTGGAATAGATGCAAATTGTGGCCTTTTACGTATAATCCTCATAGCCTCAAAGCCGTCCATATCTGGCATCATAATGTCCATTAAAACTAAGTCGGTATCTGGGTTATCTCGTAACTCCAATAATGCTTCTTTCCCACTTTCGGCAAAATTAATATCCATTTCATACTTTTCAAGCGCTGATGTTAAAGCAAATACATTTCTAACATCATCATCAACGATCAGAATTTTTTTGCCTTTCAGTAACGATTTATATTGTTTTTGAATTGCTATTTCCTCATGGTCTGAAGATATACTTGTTACTAACTCTTGGTCAATAGCTGCTGCGACTTCAGCAATAGCAGATGACTTCTCCTCTACTTCAATAGTTTCATAATATGGTAAATACAAAGTAAATGTACTACCCTTTCCTTCAACACTAAGTATATCGATATGACCGCCTAATAAATATGCGATTTCTCTACTAATTGAAAGTCCTAAGCCTGTTCCGCCATATTGCCTGCTTGTCGTTCCGTCAGCTTGCTTAAATGCCTCAAAGATCGTACTTTGTTTCTCTTTCGCTATTCCAATTCCAGTGTCCGTTACAGAGAAAGCCAGCATCGGTTGTAAATCATTCACTTTCTTAATGACTAATGACACACTTCCTTTTTCAGTAAATTTAAAGGCATTGGAAAGTAAATTTTTCAAAATTTGTTGTAATCGATGTTCATCTGTACTCAGGTAGTCTGGAATATTCTCCTCAGCTTTTACGGTAAAGCTCACACCTTTTTGCCGAGCAATAGGAGCAAACTGTCGCTCTACATAATTTTGGACTTTTTGAAGTTCTACTTCTTTTGGCACAACTTCTAATTTTCCTGATTCGACTTTTGCCAAATCTAGAATATCATTGATTAAATGAAGCAAGTCTTGACCCGAAGAATAAATTGTTCGGACATATTCCTCCTGCTTACCTGTTAAATTGCCATCACCATTCTCAGAGAGAATCTTCGCCAAAATCAATAAACTATTAAGAGGCGTTCTAAGTTCATGAGACATATTTGCTAAGAACTCCGATTTATATTGAGAGCTTAACTCAAGCTGTTGGGCCTTTTCTTCAAGGGCCTCTCGTACTTTTTCTAGCTCTGTTTTCTTTGATTCTGAACTTTCGTATTGCTCTTCCAATTTCTCATTTGTTGTACGTAATTCTTCTTGTTGCACTTGCAATTCTTCGGATTGCGCTTGTAATTCTTCAGTTAAGCTTTGAGATTCTTGTAATAATTTATCCACTTTCATACGATTTGCAATGCTATTCATTGTAATACCAAGGTTGCTCATAATTTCTTCTAGCAATTTAACTTGAGAAGTACTAAAAGAATGTAATGAAGCAATTTCAATAACAGCCAATACTTCCCCTTCGAATTTGACTGGTAAAATAATGCTATATTTTGGTGATGTCACCCCAACTCCAGAATGAACTTTAACATAATTGTCTGGAATATCCGTTAAATAGATTGTTCTCTGCTCAGCTGCACACTGACCTATTAATCCTTCGCCAATCTTAAAGCGATCAAAGTTATTGCTTTGATCCGATAGCGCATAGGCTGCCCTTTTTTTCATGTACTGCTGACCTTCTTCCATTTCCTTCAAATAAAAAATCCCTGCACTCCCTCCTACCATGGGAACAAGCTTCATAATTAACATATCCGCTAACATCTGTACATTTTTCACTTCAGGATACATGGTAGCTATTTCAGCAATTTTTGTTTGTAGCCAACTATGTTCTTCTGCTTCATTCTTTAAACGCTTTTCTAATTTACTTTGTCTCTCCAACTCTGTCGCCATTTTGTTAAAAGCGGTAGCAATTTTTCCAAATTCATCCTTAGAGAGTACAGCAATTCGCGGCAATTCACCGACGTTCCTACTCGTCACACTTTCCATTACAGTCGTTACATTGTTTAGGTTTTTCGTGATACTTCTAATAATCCATAACGTAATCGCAATTGCAAATCCTAGACCAACTGCAAGATAGATGTAGATCATCTTAACAGCCCAATTGTATGTATCTCTCGATCTGAATAGTTCATTTTTGAGCTCTTGCTCTTGCAAACCATGGAGAAGTTCCCCTATCTGAAGCATTCTTTGACGAGTGACTTCTGCTTCTTCCCAAAGGGTCGGCTCGATTGAATTATCACTATCTAATCGTTGAATGGTTAACACTTGTTGTGCAATATCTTGGTACGATGTATGCAATGTTTTGAATTTTGCAATTAACTCTTGTGATTTTTGTTGAGTGTCATGCTTTTCAAGTGACTCAAGAGAGAGCTTTAAGTTTACATTAGACTGTTCCCATCCATTCATCCTCGTTAAGAAATTCTCGTTTGATTGTTCAGCTGTTATTTCTCGCAATTCTCTACCAATATTAGCTGTTTCATACATAATGTCTGAACTCATATTGATGCGATCATTCAATTCATTAACGACTACATGCATTTCAACTGTTGATTTCTCAAGCATATTCAACAAGATAATAACTACAATAGAAATTAATAATAAAATAGACCCAATACTAGCATAAAGTTTTGTTCTAAATTTCATATTCCCTCCGGTAACCAATCAATATGATTTATTTTTAATTTTTCGACCTTCTAAATAAAAAATTACTAATTTTCAGTTTTTTCTCACTCTTCAAAAAAATACATATTTAGTCTTTATTTGATTACATATGACAATTATTTACCTTTATTATAATACACTCTACCACAATTAAAATATATATCTTGAATATATCTTTTAAAATTCTAGTAATAATTTATCATTAATGGTTTCTCTTTAATAGTTGTAATAGTAAAAAAGCAGTCTTTTGTAAATAATAAATTTAACTTAGAAATAGGAGGGAAATACAATGAATAATAAAAATAAAACCGTATCGGGAACGGATATCGTTGAAGTTAAGCGTCTAAATGCTCAGTCTGGTTTAACTTATAATGAGGCAAAAGTAATGCTTGCAAAGAAAAGAGGAATCAAATCAAACCAAGATATATAAATAATAGAAAGAGAGCTATATCCATTATTAAGACAAAGCTCTCTTTTTTAGCGTTAATCTGTCTTCTGAAAAATTGGATACTTGTTTGCTAGTTTTTATAGAATAGAATCCGGATTCGCTATAAATATTTTTCCGTATAAACCTCATTCTTTATCGAAAAAATAAAATATCATTACTTAGGAGGTTGATGACTTTGTTTGATGTTGCTGATTGGTTGCTACTTATTACTTTTGGTGCATTCTTCATAATTTGTATTAGCTTAGCGGTCTGGGTAAGCAAACGTAAGAAACGTAATAATTGAAAATATCTTTTTCTTATCCCCTATCTAAATCATTCTTTTCTTATAAAAAGAATATTAATAATTGCGATGCTATCGTCACAAATATGAGGGCAAAGGGATACGCTGCTGCATAAGCGATAGACGGGTCTTCTGAGTCAACTAATTGATTAACGGCTCCGAGCCCAGGTGTACTCGTCAATCCTCCACAAAGTGCCCCTAAGGAATGAACCATACTTAATTTAAATAGTTTCCTTGCTACAAGAAAACCAATGAAAATAGGAACGATCGTAATTAAAGCTCCACCTATGACTAAACTTAAACCTTCTTTTTGTACGACATCTACAAGGCCTTGCCCTGCGGTCGTTCCTGCCCCTGATAAGAAGAGCACGAGTCCAATGTCTCGAATTACTTGGTTTGAGGGTTGAAAAAAACGGGCACGAATCGGTCCTATTTTACCATAGTGGCCAATGAGTAAGGCCACAAATAACGGACCTCCTGCTACTCCTAATGTGATCGTTCCTAGATACGGTATTTGTACCGGAATCATCCCAAAGATGATACCAATTAACAAAATTAAACTTAATGAAAATATATGAACATTCGTCACTGTTAACGTTTTTTTGCTAAATAGTTTTTCTACAATATTTAAACGGTCTTCACTACTAACTAAAGTTAGGACGTCACCTCGTTCTAGACGCCATTTTGAATTTTGATTAAACTCGAATCCCCCTCGTTCCATTCTGGTCACCGTGACCCCATACATTCTTCTTAATTCTAATTCCCTAATGTTCTTACCAATCATCTCTTCTGAATCAACAACTACTTTACGTAGTTTCACATGATCAGAGTTAGTAAAGTCAGATGAAACTTCTCTTCCGATATCTTGACAAAACGTATCTAGGTCTTCTCCTAATCCAACAGCAACAAGATGATCACCTTTTAATATTACAGTATCGTTAAGTGCAATTATATTTCGATCCCCTCGGATCACTCGACTAATTACAACTGATTTATACTTATGAAAACGTAATTCCTTCAATGTACGCTTATTTACCTTAGGACTAACAACTTCTATTGTCCGTACTTCCGGTGAAGCTTCTGTTTTAGCCGGATCTGCATATTTTTTTAAATCCTTCATCAGATCAACTTTTAATACCCTCGGCAATAATTGGACAAATAGTACAACAGCAATCACACCAAAAGGATAAGCAATTCCGTATCCAACTGATGCTAACGGGTCATTCGTTGCTTGGAGCGCTGCCGCTAGCCCAGGTGTACTAGTTAACGCACCGGTCATTAAACCAATGCTTAATGCAGGGGATAACCCGAACACATAAGAAACAAAGATAGTAGTTATAGCCGCAATTAAAACAATTAGTAGACCGATAATGCCAAAGATTAACCCACTTGATCGCATCATCCTAAAAAAACGCGGCCCTGCTTGTAAACCTACAGCAACAATAAACAAACTTAACCCTAAATTTTGAACAGTAGAGGAAACTTGATACCCGAAATGGCCAAATAACATTGCAACAAGAAGCACCCCAGAAGTACCTAAACTAAGTCCCCTAATTTTTGCTTGACCAAGCATTGATCCTAAAAATAAAATCATAAATAATAAAAACAAAGGCTCTTCTAATAACGAAAAGAATAATTCCACTTTCCATCCTCCATCTATTCCACGACTACTTACGTTTCATATATTATACAGTTTTGCACGCTGAATTTCTTATGTATGCTCACTTCTTCACAATATCTCCTACTTTTTTAGAGGACACGGAAAAAAGTCAACCTTCCCTTTCACTGTATCCTCTATTCAAAGTGCAGAGCCATTGCCAAGTTTTCAAAGCCTCCCTAACATGAATTTGACATCCATTAAGGAGAGTAATTTTTCTATAGACTACTTTCTTTTTTTGGGAGCGACCATTTATTTTGTTTTCTTTTTAGTTTTGACGTTAACTCCATAAACCATTGTTGATCCCTTGTAGACAAAGCTAAATCGATGAAATTTAAAAGCTCCGCCTCAGAGAAATTGGTTAGTGGTGCTTGCTTTTCAATATCCTTCTTTTCGATTCGAATCGTTCTTCCTACAAACTCGGTATTATCACTAAACAATACTTTCAAGCGGACTAATGGATGGTATGGCTCTACACTTTCTATATACCCATGTACCCACTCATCATTTCTTGTTTTTCCTTTAATCCAGTCACCTTGTTTTAGTTCTTTATTGTTATGAGCCTCCATTATTTATTCACCAACCTTTGTCATACCCATTTTGGTATTTTCATTAACATTTGACTAAGTTGAGAATCTTCATTAAACACACTTTCTTTTTAAAAATCTTTCTTCGCATAATCATTATATTCACTCTATAATATTTTTTCTTGGGCTAATCGACACTTTTGTACAATCATTATATTAAAGCCGTTCCATCGATTAATTTATGCAGCATTAAAGGTGAATTTTCTTAATCGTTCCTTTATAAGGAATCTAATTATTTAATGAAATGATCTTGTATGATATAGTACGCTTACAGTCTTTGACATTGTGCTTTTTGTTTTATACGAAACAAAAAAACAATAGTTTTTTTGAAAGGAGTTATCAATGACATTACCGAAGAAAAGTGTCCTATCTCAACAAATGGTTATGAATATGCTTAATAAAGCGATACAAAGAGCAGCAGAATTAGACATTAAAATTAGTGTTGCTGTTGTGGATGACGGCGGGAACCTTATGGGCTTCATTAGAATGAATGGCGCTAAGCTAATACCTGGTAACATTGCTCAAAACAAAGCGTATACTGCAGCAGGATTCGGTATTCCAACAGGAGATTGGTATGAAAGAATAAAAGACAAGCCAGCTCTATTACACGGAATGGTTCACACAGATAAAATGACTATTTTTAGTGGTGGTCAACCTATTTATGATGGAGACGACCTAATAGGTGGAATCGGCGTTTCTGGGGGGTCCCAGGAACAAGACAATGACTGCGCCTTAGCTGCCCTAAATGTTATTCATATGTAATACAGTTAACCAGAGGAAAGGAAAAGAAGTTAGTTTTCAGCTAATTGTCCCTACTTCCTAGTAAAAAATAGGGGGTTCTCAAAAGGCCTGTTTTTGACCTTTGAGCCCCCCCGAAGCAATGAGCCGAGTCACTACATCTTTTAAAAGCCTTGAGAGGAGTGGTATCGTTTCCCCTCTCAAGCCGCTTAGCGAACGGAGCCATTGCCACCTCTGTTCCTGGATTTTTGAGATCTACAACCATTCTTTTTTTAAAGCTTAATGCAAATATTTTTTAATTCACTATAAAACTCAAAGCTATGCATTCCGCCTTCACGCCCGATTCCGCTTTGCTTCATTCCACCAAACGGAGTACGTAGATCACGTAAGAACCATGTGTTAACCCAAATGATTCCCGCTTCTACTTCGTTTGCTACACGGTGAGCACGACGAAGGTCATTCGTCCAAATTGAAGCACTTAATCCGTAGTGAGAATTATTTACTTGCTCTAGTACTTCTTCCTCACTATCAAATGGAATCACCGTTACAACTGGTCCGAAGATTTCCTCGCGAACACAACGCGCATTGCGATCAAGATCAGTAATGATTGTCGGCTCAATATAGTACCCTTTTTCAAAGCCTTCCGGACGACCGCCTCCAGTGCGAATAGTCCCACCTTCTTCTCTAGCTAACTCAAGGTACCCAAGTACTCGCTCATAATGCTCTTTCCCGATCATTGCACCAATTTTTGTTTTCTCATCAAATGGATCTCCAACAACTAATTCCTTCGTTTTGGCAACAAATTTTTCTACGAATTCATCATACGCTGCACGCTCAACATATATTCTTGATCCGCACAAGCAAACTTCCCCTTGGTTGATGAAACTTGATTTGATTGTTGTTTCTAATACTTCATCAAGATCCGAATCAGCAAAAATAATGTTTGGATTCTTTCCACCTAACTCATAGGAAAGTTTTTTAAGGGAATTCGCTGCTGCTTTCATAATCGCTGTCCCAGTTGATGTTTCCCCTGTGAATGTAATCGCATCTACATCTGGATGTTCTGTTAATGCTGCACCGGCTGAGTCAGGTCCAAACCCGTGTACGACATTTACAACGCCATCTGGTACGCCTGCTTCTTTACAAATTTCAGCGAGTACCGTTGCTGTCATCGGTGTCCACTCTGCAGGCTTCATAACCGCTGTATTACCAGCTGCTAAACAAGGAGCCAACTTCCAAGTTAAGAGAAGCATTGGTAGATTCCAAGGGTTGATTAACCCAACAACTCCAACTGGTTTACGTACTGCATAGTTAATCGCTACATCATCGTGCTGATACGCTTCTGTTCCTATTGTTGTCATATAATCAGCAAAGAAGTGGAAATTGTATGCCGCTCTTGGAATGTCAATTGTGCTTGATAACCAGATTGGCTTCCCAGTATCTAAAGATTCTAAACGAGCAAGCTCATCTTTTCTTTCTAAGATTAAATCACCAATTTTACGTAGCACTTTCGAACGTTCAGTAAGGGGCATTGTTTTCCAAGGTCCATTTAAAGCATTTTTTGCTGCAGTTACAGCTAAGTCAATTTCCTCTTTGCCACCTTCAGCAACTGAGCCAAGTACTTCTTCATTGGCTGGATTCATATTGATAAATGTTTTGTGATTTGCTGAATTGACATATTGTCCATTAATAAAGTGTCTACAATCAATTCCCGTCGCAGTAGTAACCGTTTCCATTTTTAGTACCCTCCATTAACTTTTTATTTTTTCCTTACATTTACCTTACTCTACAAACGTGCCACATAAAACATCATTGTCCCTCTATGAGCAACAATATGAAAAATTTTTAAAATAATTTTAATTTCATGTTTTCTTTTACTTAGGTTGTCTTTACTTTCTTTATAGCCTCTTACTACATGTAATTTAAATATGTATATACTTTCTGAATTCTATTAATTATCTGTTATAATGAATCCATTCTTATCCAAGACAATATTAGGTAAGAATGGATAATAACAAATAATTTAAGAATGGATGAATTTATGATGGATTCAAAATTTGTAAGTGAATCAAAAGTTGTGAGAACAAGCAGAGTCTTTCCGAATGATGTAAATAATCACAATACGTTATTTGGTGGTAAATTAATGAGTGATGTTGATATGATCGCCTCCATTTCAGCAACAAGACATTCTCGAAAGGAATGTGTAACAGCTTCTACGGATTCAGTTGATTTTCTCTCCCCTATTACTCCTAAAGATTCCGTTAATTTCATCTCCTTTGTTACATATACCGGAACGAGTTCAATGGAGGTTTTTGTGAAAATTATCGCAGAAAATTTGATAACAGGTCATCGAAAAATTGCTGCAACCGCCTTTTTAACCTTTGTTGCACTTGATGAAAATGGCAAACCTACCAAAGTTCCACAAGTCATTCCAGAAACTGAGGAAGAAATTAAATTATATGAAACAGGGAAAGAAAGAGCGGAAAAACGCAAGGAGCACCGTGCAAGAAGTAAAGAGTTAGCTAATTTTATTACTACGGCCAAACCTTGGCAATAAGTTACCTTCCTAGTCGAATAAAAAAGTGGAACCAATCATTACATGAATGGTTCCTCTTTTTTATTCTTTGTTATTAATCTAGTCAAGTAACCCTTGTTCTTGCTAATATTTGATGGCACCGTCATGAAGCGAGATCCCTGCTACTGTCGTATTAAGCTCACCTGACATAGCCTGACTTCCTAATAATCCATTATCGAACCTTGATCCTTTTTCGTCTGAAAAAATCACTACGTTACTAGATGCTTTTACCCTTTTGATACGTATTTGTTATACACTCCAATGTTCTCAATCGGTTTAGTGCCGCGGCAAGTTCATATCGACGCGGTCGTGCCATTTCACCTGGATGTCCCTTATGAGTTGTAACAAAGCCAAGTCCTTTTTGTTGCATTTCTTCTTCAATGAAGCTCAATATTTGGTTCACCGGCATCTCTTTTTTTAATACGTCGTTTCTTTCTAAATAAAACAAGATTTCCGCAATCATTCTCGTTTGGCTTTCGTCTACGAGCTGCTCTACAGCATGCAAGTATATATCTGTCGTTCCGTATTGAATTTGATGTCTTCCACGTGTGGCTACTTTATGCTTAGTCCCTTTTTTGCTATGTAAGCTCTTTGCAATAGGGATTCTCTCTTGAATGGGCCCAAAGGTATCGCCACCTTCATTTTTTCGTTTCACCTGTATTGTTTCGGCAATGTTCTTTGCTTCCTCCGTTACATCAAAAGGGACATATTGATCCATTTTGATCACTCGGTCTGCCACATCAAAATAATCACCTGATCCACCCATTACTAAAATTGCTGAAACGTTATAATCATCTCTTAATAAGCCCACCTTATCAACAAATGGTGTGATCGGTTCTGAATTTTTCGCAATTAATGCTTGCATACGCGCATCACGAATCATAAAATTCGTCGCACTTGTATCTTCATCAATTAAGATCGTTTTGGCGCCCGCTTCAAGCATTTCGATAATATTTGCCGCTTGAGATGTGCTGCCACTGGCATTTTCAGTTGAAAAATGCTCTGTATCTTTTCCATTTGGCAGCTTCCCAATAAATGGTGAAATATTCACTTTTGCTATACTACGTCCGTCCTCAGCACGAATTTTCACAGCCGCCTCATCAGTAATCACATACTCTCTTCCATCACCTTCGATATGATCATAAATCCCATGTTCAATCGCCTGTAACAACGTTGATTTCCCGTGATAACCCCCACCAACAATAACTGTAATTCCTTTTTTAATTGCCATACCTACAAGTGGTTGTTCTCGGTGTGGGACGGGAATGGAGATTTCCATTTCTTTAGGGCTTTGAAAAGCAATAACACCTTTTTTCATCGGTCTATCGCTTACACCACTTGCTCTTGGTAAGATCGCTCCATTACCAATAAAAGCGATATATCCATTATCCTTAAGATACTTCCTGACCGTTTGTTGCTGATCACTTAAACAAACTGCCTTTATAACTTCATCTTCTCGGACCCTATACACTGACTGATCAACGACATTTGGGATCACTTGAAAGAAAAGCTTATTTGCTTCTTTAGCTAAAACTCTTCTCCCATTTGCCGGTAACCCAATTGATAGACAAATCGTAATGTGTGCATCATCCAATTGAACCGCTGTTCGTTCAATAACTTTTTGATGAGGTGCATCAATCAACACCAGACCACTTTTTCCAGAACCTTCTATTTTTTTATGTACTTTTCCAAGCACTGCTTGAACCTTTCTGGCAATTAAATCTTCACATACAACTTTACGACTATTCGTATTTGTCCATGTTGAACTTATTTTTGTTTTCGCACTTGGTAATACGATACGGATTTTTGATGGACTTGCAAATGGATCGCCTTGAACGTAATCTATATGTAATTGAAAATGGGGGAACTGATACGTTCCTTGGATGTCCTTGTATGCTTTGTATCCTTTTTGATCGATTCGTTTCAAACTTTCCTTTAACGCTTCCACAATTTGCCTCCTCTTACTTTCTCTGGTCGTTTTTTCGTATTTTTAGTGTACCTATTTATGGATATTATTTCTAGTAAACTAAATGACTAAAGAAGGGAACTTCAAAAAAAATAAGCCGGAACCAACCTCCAGCTTACTTCATGTTCATTTACAATTTCCCTGTTAAAAATTGCGCCTCCCCCATACCAAAGCTCCAATCGGCATCTCCATTTGTAACAATATTAATCATAATATCGTTAGGTTCGATTCCACACTTTTCACCAAGCTTCTCTACTATAAGCTTATAC
Organism: Halalkalibacter flavus; assembly: GCF_036663575.1. NCBI lineage: Bacteria > Bacillati > Bacillota > Bacilli > Caryophanales > Bacillaceae > Halalkalibacter > Halalkalibacter flavus. Next base: position 19,594 of record NZ_JAWRVK010000032.1, on the reverse strand, counting down.
AATTTTTGTTTTTGTTCTTCCGTTCTTTGCTTACTTGTTACACTAATAACAACTATATCCTCACTTCGCTCGAAACCAAGCCCAGTATCTTCAATGATCATTTCATGAGCTGGGTGTTGGTGAACTATTTGATAACGATCTCTTTCCGGTACTTCAAACGCTTGCAACATCGCTTCATGAGCAGCATCCAGCAGTTTTTTCAAATCTTCTTTACTACGTCCTTCAATTACATCAAATCTAAGTAGTGGCATAAATAGGCCCTCCAACATTTTTACTTCTATCTTTCCTAATTTTTTTCGGTGAAATTCGTCAAAATCCCTCTTTTTCGTTTTCGAATTATGACAACTTGCTTACATAGTTAGAATTACGTTCTATAAAACTGTACCCTTTCATTGATAGATGGAAACTAGTGACATAAATAAAACTTAATTTTTCCTACATGTCCAGTGTCAGACTGATGTCAAAATAGTTCCCAAAACGCTGAAAAGGTTATGTAACAAGGCATCTCACACTACCTTTTCCGCTAAATGGAAACAGAATACTTCTCTCTGTTTCTAAAATAATGTAACTCTTTAAATCCAATTTCTTTCAAGCGCTTCTGCACTTCTTCAAACTCATCACCGACTCGATCAGGATCATGTGCATCAGAACCAAAAGTCACTCCAACGTTAAAATAAAGAGCCCTTTCTAATATTTCATCAGCGGGATACCATCCTCCACAATCCTTCGTTTTGCCAGATGTATTAATTTCAATTACTTTTTCATATTCTCCAATAACTTGTAACGTCTTATCTATCGCATCGACTTGTATATTAGAGAATTCTGGATAAAAACCTTTCATTGCATCAATATGACCTAGGATATCAAACATATCGCTGCTTGCCGATTGTTCAATTAGATGATAATAGCGTTCTTTCGTTTTTACTTTCTCTTCGTTTGATAAACCTTCCCATCGTCCTTTTCTAAAGATACTAATTTCATCAACAAAATGCACAGATCCAATCAAATAATCAAACGGGTACTCATCTAAAAATTGTTTATACACCGTACTATGTTGTGGAAAAAAGTCACTTTCAATCCCTAATAAAACTTCAATTTGATCTGCATACTCCTCTTTTAATCGTAACACCTCATTTACATAACGATTAAAGTGAGATTTAGCCATGGTAATCCCTGGTTTTGGATGATCCTCTTCACTGTGAAAATACGGGGCATGATCAGAAATACCAATCATTTTAAGCTCTTTATCAATCGCTGCTTTTACATAATCTTCAATTGTACCAATAGCATGTCCGCACATTTGGTTGTGTGTATGTAAGTCAAATTTTGTCATAATTACTCCTTTCAATTTGAGAACTGTTTTAACTTGGTTTTTGAACCTTCATTACAAAGGAAGATTAACATTTATTTATTTTAAAAACCATCCAATTGCTTGGATGATATTATATAGCTAATTAAATTCATATGCTTTTTTGACAAAAAAATACTTGATCTAGTCAAAAACTATTTGGTTAAATGAATACGTTTCTAATGGTATACAATGGAAGTTTTTCTATTATTGATACTTCGTATCGCCCCAATCCTATCGTCCCTCTCTTTTTAACAGAACATGCAACCACTGCCCAAACCAAAAATTCACAAATTACAAAGATCTAAAGCGGTCTTGAATCTAAAATAGACGCTACTCGGAAATGACTAGCGTCTACTTTCTTATTAGATTTCAATGATGATTGGAAGAATCATCGGCTTACTTTTCGTATGCTTAAATAAGTATTGCCCTATCGTCTTTTTAATGCTTTGTTTCATAACATTCCATTGATATTTCCTTGATTCTAATAGCTCGTTTACTGTTATTGTAATTAATCGATTCATCTCTTTTTGCAGTTCTTCTGAATCACTTACATACACAAAGCCACGTGTAATGACATCAGGCCGTCCTATTAACCTTTTTTCCGTTTTACTCATTGTAACAACGATTACGAGCATTCCGTCTTCTGAAAGTTGTTTACGGTCTCGCAATACAAGGTCGCCTACATCACCAACACCGATTCCATCAACATAGGTGTTTCCTGCTGGTATTTTTCGGGTTTGGTTTGCTATAGAGTCCTTAATTTCCAAGACATCGCCATTGTTCATAATAAACGTATTTCCTTCTTCTACCCCTACAGACTCTGCTAACAGTTGATGTTGATGGAGCATCCGATATTCTCCATGAATAGGAATTAGATATTTCGGTCTCATTAATGTGAGCATCAACTTTAAATCCTCTGAGTAACCATGACCAGAAACATGCATACCGGATGAACTTCCCGATCCATAAATGACTTTAGCACCAAGCGCGAAGAAATTATCTACGATTGTTGTGACACTACGTTCATTTCCGGGAATCGGACCAGCAGCAAAAATGACAGTATCCCCTGGCAAAATCTCAACACCCCGGAAGTTTCCAGTTGATAAACGTGCAAGCGCAGCCATCGGTTCTCCTTGACTTCCTGTGCATAAAATTGCCACTCTCTCTGGATCCATTTTATTTATTTCCTGTTGATCAATGATCATTCCTTCAGGTACCGTTAAGTACCCTCGTTCTATTGCAACTTCTACAACATTAATCATGCTCCGCCCTAATAACGCTAGCTTACGATTTGTTTTTTGTGCAGCATCGACAACTTGCTGCACACGACTAATATTAGATGCAAAAGTCGCAAGAATAACTTTCCGCTCAGCCTTTATAAAAGCTTCCTCCACATGTCTTCCAACCACCTGCTCAGATGGTGTAGAACCAGGACGTTCAGCATTTGTACTTTCCGATAAGAGGAGCAAAACACCTTCCTTGCCGATCTCAGCCATTTTATGAATATCCGATTGCTCATCTTGTTTGGCAGGGGTTAAATCAAACTTAAAGTCACCGGTATGTACAACCTTTCCCTCTGGAGTATTGAAGACGATTCCTAAGCAATCCGGGATGCTATGTGTAACTTTAAAGAACTCAACAGTGATTTCGTTAAAATTTATATTTGAGCGGTCGTCAATTTCAATCAATTCTGTTTCCGATAGTATTTTATGTTCTTTTAGCTTTAATTCAATCAACCCTAGTGTAAAGCGTGTTGCATAAACGGGGACATTGATTTCCTTCAAGAAAAAAGGAATGCCTCCTATATGGTCTTCATGTCCGTGCGTTACAAGTAATGCTCGAACTTTCTCTTTGTTTTCTAATAGGTAAGTGATATCTGGGATAATTAAGTCAATACCTAATAAGCTTTCATCAGGAAACTTGTTCCCACAATCAACAAGGATGATATCATTTCTATATTCTATCGCATACATATTCTTTCCGATTTCATTTAATCCACCTAATGCAAAAATGGATAATGACTGTTCATTACTCAAGATACATAACCTCCCTTTTCGTTAATGGTAGTGTTAGTATGGTCGTTTCTATTTTCATTTATAAATAGTTTAAAGGTTTGAACAAATTAGATTTGCCAGGAATGATTTTATTGCGACCCAAATTTCCATATTAATGATAAAGAGGTTGTATCTGTTCAAGATCATTTAACAATTGCTTTACCTCATTTTGATTTAAGGGAATAAGCATTTGGTCATACAATGTGATGATTTGATTCCCTTCACTATCTTCATGCTCTTTTAAATAACGATACAGCCTTGAAAACTGCCTTTCTTTGATCACCGATATTGTGTCCTGATTCTTTACTTTTTGTAACAAAAATTCATTTGTTTCTCGGTTGAACTCACCTGATATGATATGGCCGTTTATATTTGTCATGATTTACTCGCTCCAAAAATGTTTTTTAGTTATTATGACTTAATTTGATGAAAATATTAATGATAAATGAGAAGTCTGGCTACACTTTTAATTGTTTGTTAAATAAATGGTTTAGATTGTCCTGAAACAATTAAGATAAACCCTTCAAATACAAAAAGGCTCTCCACTATATTCTATAGAAGAGAACCTATCTATCATCAAACATATCTTCAATTTATCAAGCCTATCGTTTTCAAGTAATTTATGCTAATTTCAATGCTCTCTAATGGGGTGTGACGACTTACATCTTGTTCGACAACCCACCACTCGACACCCGCTTCTTCACCTGTCGCTAAGACAGCCTCAATATTTACTCCACCTGTTCCAAGCTCTGCAAAAAATTGCTCCCCATCTGTTGTCATGTCTTTTAAGTGCACCAACGGAGTGCGTCCTTTATAACGGTTAATCCATTCTACTGGATTTTCGCCAGCTTTTGTTAACCAATACACGTCAAGCTCCGTTTGAAGGTGATCTGCACTTACATCATCAAAAATCGCTTCCAGCGCCTTTCTTCCATCTTGCAATGGCTCAAGCTCAAAATCATGATTATGATAGCAAAGTGTAATCCCCTCACGTTTGCACGTTTCTCCTGCTTCATTTAAAAACGAAATAAGTGATTTATAATTTTCCTCACTTCGTTCATCCGGCATTAAATAAGGACACACAATAAATTGACTGCCAAGAGTTTTTTGATCTTCAATCACTTGTTTCAAGTTATTCTTTAATTCAGCTAATGGAACATGACTCGCTGTGGCTTTTAGACCTAGACCATCTAATAAAGCTCTGACTTCTATAGCTGAAAGCCCGCCGTAACCAGCAAATTCCACTCCATCATAACCAAGCTCCGCCACTTTTTTTAACGTACCCGCAAAATCCTTCTGACTTTCTTCACGCAACGTAAACATTTGAACAGCTACTGGAATTCCCTTCACAATACACCCTCATTTCAGTTTATTTTTATGAACGCTTAATCTTTTCGTTATAAAAAAAACAGTACCTTCTCTGCTTACTCCCTCTCCAGATTCAATATATATCACTCATTTGCCTTCATCTTAAATCATTTATAGATTTTTGCAAATAAATGATATGATTAAAACATCAACTATTTTGCTATTTTCTAAAGGAGAATCTATAATGTTACATATTGGAGTGTGTAGTTTTTCTTTTCACTCAAAACCTTTTTACTCCTCGTATAAATTTGGTTTACAAGATTATTTGTTTCGTCTACAAACAGAAGGCACCTGTCAAATCGTTATTAATGGAAAAGCTATAGATGCAGAAAAAGGTGACCTTATCCTTCTCAAACCAGGTGATGACTATGAATTAAAAATAGAAGAAGGGCAAAACAGCGGAGATTTTTATGTGTTTTGTAATGGACCATGGCTTGATGAGTGGTGGAAGCGATCAAAAAAACCGAGTATTTCGCGAATTCATTTAGATGAAAAAATCCTTAGCTTATGGCGACAAATCATTATTGAAGAACGCAGGCCGTCTACAGCGGAAAATAAAGAACTAAAAAATTATTTGATGATGGCTCTATGTTTGTATTTAGAACGTGCAGCAAATGAAACAAACACTTCGTTAGATCGACCACCTATCGTTACTCGGATGATGCGATTTATTGAAGAACAAGCCTTGACCTCTTTTAAAATCCAAGAGGTTGCAGAACATGTGGAATTAAGCGTATCTCGAGCTGTTCATTTATTCAAAGAATACGTCGGAAAAACGATGATCGAGTACGCACAAGAAATTCGTCTAGCTGCAGCGAAAGACCAAATGAAATACACATCCATGCCACTCGATCAAATCGCAGAAAATTGTGGATTCGGCAGTTACACGTATTTTCACAAAGTGTTTAAGATGAAATACGGAAAAGCTCCCGGTGCACTTAGACGCGAGGAATAGACTATGCTTTTTTTCTTTGAAATAAATGTTAATATAATAAGAGATGATAAGGATTATGCTGAGGAGGGTATTGAATGGGTAAAGCACTAAACCGAATTAAATCACAGTTGGCACAATTAGACAAAGAGAACAAATGGGAAGACCTCGACCGAGACGGAGTAATTGACCTCCTAATCTATGAAGAAATAAAAGCCGCTTCATATGAATTAGATTACGAAGGGGTAGGAAGAATGGTTGATTTCTTAATTAAAGAAGGAGAAAAGCTGAAATAACTTCTTAGTATGGTGGAGCTGTGCAACAGCTCCTATTTTTCATTTAAAAAACCCTTGAGCACTCTGCCTTAAGCAGGCATGTTGTTGAAAATAGCTGCTTTTCTGTCCAGCTCCCACAATTTACTGTACAACCACCAAATATGAAGGAGGCCCTTCCATGAAAAAAACAATTAAAGTCGTTGCAGCCATTATTGAAAACGATCACAGAGAAATCCTCTGCGCTCTTCGCTCCCCAAAGATGTTACTCCCGAACATGTGGGAATTCCCCGGAGGTAAAGTTGAAAAGGATGAAGACATATACACTGCTTTAAAAAGAGAAATTCAAGAGGAATTGCATTGCGAAGTTGAACCTATTGATTTATTTAACGACCACACCCATGATTATGAGGATTTTACCATTAATCTTCTTGCAATCACAGCGAAAATAACAGACGGGACTCCTATCCCGAATGAGCACTCCAAACTCATTTGGCTAAAACGAGAAAACCTCCATTCGTTAAAGTGGGCACCTGCAGATATGCCAGCAGTTGTGCAATTGATTGAAGAGAAATAGAAATTGTTGATACACCCTATTCTTCATTTTATTTTATCCAATGGTTCTGCGTGTAGATAAATATCACTCTACCTTATAAAGATTCGTCAGACTCAATGACGTTTTTATAGGTAGTTAACTATCTCATTTTTACGTGCATTTTCTCAAGAATTACTTGAATGGCTTTTTTGCTATTTTGAAACAATAAATCCTGTAAATCCAGCAAGGAAACACGGCGGCAAACTTATTAAAAAGAACGCCCAGCGACCGGTAATATGAGAGAGAACCAAAAAGAATAAAGGAATCCCAAACAAAACCACTAAAGATACCTTTCTATGCTTATCCATTGAAAACCTCCATTCTACAAGAGTCCATTGAAAAAGTAAGGTTTTTCACCTATTTCAGAGCTCTCATTCTACAATCAATCTCTTTATTCATATTTAGTTTCATACTTTTAATAAAATACCTGTTACTGCCAGCGAAAATCACATTTGACTGAAAAATACATTTTACCTATACTAAAGTTTCACTTAGTATGTATAGCATCTAATTTTCAAGGGGATGAATTTATGAAATTAACATTCCAGGAGTATATAAGCATTAAATTGCATAAGACCGATTTAAATCTTACTAGCTATGTCAAAGCCAAATTAGATCCCTTCAACCTCGCACCAGAACAAAATTTAATTATGATGCTCTTGTGGGAACAAGACGGTTTATCTCAACAACAACTTGTTACCAAATTAGATAAGGATAAAACAAATATCGCTCGCATGGCTTCAAGTCTCGAGAAAAAAGGCTTTATTAAAAGAAGCAACTGCAATATTGACCGCCGGTCTCTAAAGCTTTACCTTACTCCGTGTGGGAAAAAGCTAGGTGAGAAAGTCATTCCGATTGCCGAAGAATTTAATGAAGTCATCTGCAAAGGGATCTCTGAGGAAGAGCTCCAACTAATGGAGACATTATTAGAGAAAATGAATCAAAATGTACGAGAGTACTATAATTAATCATTTTATACTCTTAATTAAAAAGGGCTGTAGACTTGATCTGCTGTCCTTTTTAAAGTTATAAGGAAAATTCCCTCTTTCAAAACAGAACTTCTTTCCTTTTTCAAGACTTCTTAATTGACAATTGCTCTCATCTTATTTTATACTAAGCATCGTAGTTAGTATGTATAGCACCTATATCTTATCACCTAGATTTAATGACAGCATATTATTTACTGCTTTAGTCACTAAAAAAGTACTAGTTACTTTTTCACAAATTGTTGCTATAGCAACATTATTAAATGGAGGTATTATATTATGGCAAACGTATTATTTATTAAGGCAAATTCAAGACCGATCGAACAGGCAGTGAGTGTGAAACTTTACCACACTTTCCTCGACCAATATAAAGAGTCTAACCCAGATGATGTCATAACAGAGCTTGACCTATTTGAGGAAAACTTACCTTATTACGATACAGATAAGATTAATGGCATGTTTAAACTTTCAAAAGGGTTGGAGTTAACGACTTCTGAACAAGATGCAACAGAGCTCGTCAATCGTTATTTAAATCAATTCCTTGAAGCAGATAAAGTTGTCATTGCATTCCCACTTTGGAACTTCACTGTCCCTGCAGTATTGCACACGTATTTAGATTATTTAGCTCAAGCCGGCAAAACATTCCGTTACACGGCTGAAGGTCCACAGGGCTTGCTTACCGATAAAGAAGTCGCGCTTTTAAATGCAAGAGGCGGAGTATACTCTGAAGGACCTGCGCAAGCAGCTGAAATGGCCGTTAACTATGTGAAAACTATGCTAAACTTCTGGGGCATTGATAATCCTAAAACGGTTATCATTGAAGGTCATAATCAATTCCCTGACCAAGCGGAAGAGATTATTGAAAAAGGCTTGCAGCAAGCAGCAGACGTAGCAAAAGAATTTTAATCATTTATGAAAAACAAAGGGCTCGCGAATGTACGCCAGCCCTTTGTTTTGTTTATTTATCAGAATCAAGATAAGGAAAGCATGGATAAACGATCCCTTTATTTACTCCCTCTGGTTTAATGACATAATCTTTATAGGACGAATTTCTCAATGTGACGTTTTGCAACCCGCTCCCATCATAATATACTGGCTTATTGCTCTCTTCCCTGCTCATATTATCACTCCACTTATCAATTTCCGCCTAATCCTAGTTATAAATAACCACGAAAAAAGTTTCTGTAACATGTATTCAACACGGGTATCATGTCGACCTTCTTTCTTAAAGAAATTTTTTCAGGAAAATAAATTTGGAAAGGAAAGCCAAGTTTTTAGATAATGTGTCAGTATGTTGTCAAGAAAACAGAAATTGAGGATTCATGGGTTCCATACGTTATAATATGAAAAGAATCTATACATTAGGAGTGAGAACACTGAAAACAATCGTTGTAATTGGTGGAGGTATCACAGGCCTAACCACCATGCACTACTTACAAAAATTAAAAAGAGAGCAAAACATAGACGTTAAGTTAATTCTTGCCGAACAAAATGATTATTTAGGAGGTAAAATCCACTCTGTTCACAAGGAAGAATTCATTATGGAAACAGGAGCAGATTCAATCGTTGCAAGACATGAAAGTGTTATGCCTCTAATTGAGGACTTGCAATTAGAAGATGAACTTGTCTACAATTCTACAGGGATATCGTATCTTTACATAGACAATGTGCTACACCCTATTCCTGCTGACACAATATTTGGAATTCCATTAAGTGTCGAATCATTGTTTCAAAGTACATTGGTGTCAGAAAAAGGAAAAAAAGAAGCGCTTAAAGATTTAGAAAGTCCGAATGACCAATTTACGAAGGATAGTTCAATTGGGGATTTTCTCGAATACTTCTTAGGGAAAGAACTTGTCGAAAAACAAATTGCCCCTGTATTATCAGGAGTATATTCAGGAAAATTGAACGAGCTAAGTATCGCTTCAACCCTTCCATACATACTTGATTATAAAAATCAATACGGCAGCATCATCAAGGGTTTATCTGAAAACAAACAAAAATTCAGCTCTCAATCCAATAAAAAGTTCATCTCTTTTAAAAATGGACTCTCTACAATCATTGACCGACTGGAAGCTGAATTAACAGATTCTCTTATTCTTAAAGGAGTAAACACGTCAAAGATCACAAAAGGCACAGAGTACTATCACATTGCTTTTACTAATCATGAAACGATCCAAGCAGATTATGTTGTGTTAACGACACCTCATAACGTCACTCAACCGTTGTTAGATCACAATGAATTAAAAGATGAATTTGCTAAATTAACAAATTCATCACTAAAAAGTATCTATCTTGGATTTGATATTCCTGATAAGCAGTTGCCTGCTGATGGGACGGGTTTTATTGTGTCTAATAGTAAAGATGTCAGTTGTGATGCGTGTACGTGGACAAGTCGCAAATGGTCACATACATCCAAGAAGCACAACTTATTAGTGCGCCTCTTTTATAAAAGTTCAAACCCTTCCTATCACTCCCTGCAGCAGATGAATGATGTTGACCTCATTCAAACAGCATTAAAAGACGTTGAGAAGAGTTTGGGACTTAAGGCGATGCCAACAGCTGTTGACGTAACAAATTGGGATCAGCTAATGCCTAACTACCACCTCAATCACAATGAAGCCATTGCTCGGCTAAACGAGAAAATGCAATCAGAATTTCCAAATGTCATTCTCGCAGGTTGTTCATATTATGGTGTTGGGATTGGCGCTTGTATAAAAAATGGAAAGGACACAGCAGAGAAGATTTGGGAGACTCTTTTAACGAGATAACCTCAGGCATGGGTAACCATTTACTTCGTTGATTCCTTTTGGGCTTCAGAGTTTCTTCCTGAAGCCCTGCTTTTTTGTTATCTTGGCTTACGGCTGTAGTTCTTCTACTTAGTTCCCTGCTTTCCCTATGCCCTACTTTTTACGGCTCTGCTCCTCCACCTAGTGTTTACTTTTCTTCTCATTTGCTTTTGCCTAATACAACATCCCAGCAATCGCACCACTTAATAATGAAGCAAGGACTCCTGCTACGACAGCCTTCATCCCAAGCTTAGCTATATCTGTTCTTCTACTAGGGGCTAGCTTTCCTAAGCCCCCAAGTAATATTGCAACAGAAGATATATTAGCAAATCCACATAACGCAAAACTGATCACAGCTACAGTTTTATCTGATAGCTCATCCATTTGCGGAGCAAAAGCAGCATATGCAACAAACTCATTCAACACAATCTTTTGTCCAATAAATCCACCAGCCACCACGGCTTCTTGCCATGGTACGCCAATTGCAAAAGCGATCGGGGCAAACACGATCCCAAGGATGAGTTCTAATGTTAAACCTTCAAACTTAAACCATCCGCCAATCATGCCTAAAATTCCATTAACCAAAGCAATCAAAGCGATAAACGCCAAAAGCATTGCCCCAATATTTAAAGCTAATGTTAAACCGACACTTGCACCTCGAGCAGCTGCATCAATCACATTGGCCGATTCCATGTCTCTGTCTACCATCACTTTGTCTGAGGTTTCCGATTTCTCGGTTTCCGGCATAATCATTTTAGCCATAATTAACCCAGCAGGTGCAGCCATAAAACTAGCAGCAAGCAAATACTCTAGTGGTACACCAAGCAAAGAATATCCAATTAATACGGACCCAGCAACCGATGCAAGTCCACCCGTCATTACGGCGAATAATTCCGATTTCGTCATCTTTTCAAGATAAGGGCGTACAACAAGTGGTGCTTCAGTCTGTCCAACGAAAATATTCGCTGCTGCCGACATAGATTCCGTTTTACTAGTACGAAGAACTTTAGATAAGAAACCACCGAGAATCTGTATCACTTTTTGCATAATTCCTACATAATAAAGAATAGCAATTAAAGCTGAAAAGAAAATGACGATGCTTAAGACTTCTATTGCAAAAACAAAGCCCATTCCCTCAGCCTGAAAAAGTCCTCCAAATAAAAAGTCAATCCCTTCGTTTGCATAATCAATAATGGCTGCGATCCCTAATGTCAGCCATTGTAAGAACGCAAAGCCAGTTTCCCACTTTAAGACTATGACGGCAAAACCAACTTGAATTGCTAATCCACCTAAAATAGTTTGCAAGTTAATAGCTTTCTTATTATTAGAAAAAAGAAAAGCAATAGCAAAGATTGTCAAAATGCCAAAAATACCCCAAACAAAGTTCATTCGCTTACCTCTCTTTCTAAAAAGAGTTATCTCTTTTTTATGTAACTAGCTAAAGCTACCTTTAGTATGTTTCATAACAAGTAAAATAAACGAAAAAGGTCTTCGTCACCTCAACTATATCTTTTACTAATTAATCAGAGGGGGTGATTCCAAAAGGTTTGTTTACCTTTTGGAATCACCCCCTCCCTTATATGAATATTCCTTTTAAAGATTTACATCAGATTCCTTCGTTAATCCCATTCTTTGACCTACTGATAAAAACGCACTTCCAGTAATCGCTAGCTGAATAGACATGGCAAGTAAAACAACATCTAATTCAAATCCATCCAAAAACCCTAAAGGTAGTTTCACTGTAATAATTGCTGCTGCCATCACTAATGCAAATAAGATACCAACAATCCGCGTTCCAATTCCAAGTACCATCATAACACCGCCTACCAATTCAATCACTGCAACAATATATGCTAAAAATCCAGGTAATCCAATACTTTCGAACCATCCTGCAATATTGCTAATTCCATTTTGAAATTTTTCTAACCCATGTAAAAAGAACGTCATTCCTAATACAATTCGAACAATAAATAAACCTACTTCACTTCTTTTCATCTACTTTTCCTCCATATTCTTTTGCGATTCTGTCGTTAAATGTATTTCTATACCTACCGGATCCTGAACTATCCACACACCATTTCCTTGTTCTACTGGTTTTTCTCCAACAGCTTTCAAGTGCGTAATTAACTTCGTTAGCTCAACTTGATTCGGTAACATAACGGTATAATAAGCAAGGCCTACTGCATTTTTTGGTCTAACCAAGGCATTGGGTCCCGCCCAAATATTTACACCAATGTGATGATGGTATCCTCCAGCTGCAAGAAAAAGCATACCTACATTCGTCATGTTGCCAACTGTTATATCAAAGCCTAGTGATTTATAAAAATCCTGGCTTTCTTTTAGATCACGAACATGTAAATGAATATGTCCAATCTTTGTTTTAGGCGGTAAGCCTTGCCAAACGTCCTCACCTGCTGACTCTAGTAAGCCCTCCACATCGATTCGCTCCGTTACCATCGTGTAATCTCCTCTAGATACTTTTGTCCAACCCTTTCTTGGACGATCTCGATAAATTTCAAGACCATTGAAGTCTGGATCCGAAAGATAGATCGCTTCACTGACAAAATGATCCGCAGAACCAATCTCTATTCTTTTCTCAATCATTTGCTTTAAAAACAATCCTAAATCACTACGCTCCGGTAATAAAATCGCTACATGATATAGACCAAGTGTTGTCCCCGGACGATAGACACTTCCACTCGGTACTTCTTCTAAAATAAGCAATGTCTCTTTACCATCTGCCGTAAGTTCTGCTTTTTGTTCCGTCTGATTAAGAATATCAAAACCAATGATTTCTTTATAAAAAGTAATGGACCGCTCTAAATTACTCACTTTTAATTTAACAGGCCCTAGTTGCGTGTTAGGATGTAATTCGAAAGTCATCTTTTCTCCTCCTTTATGATAATAATTGGTGATGGAATAATGCTATTATGATATATATAAGACAAATTGATAAGTACGCACTTAAAAGTGGTATAGTATACAAAAGGAAACTATAGGGGGTTGCTAAATTGTCTGAATGCCAAGTAAATAATGCTTTAGAAGCAATAGTGGGTAAATGGAAACACAAATTATTATTCCCTTTATTGAATAATGAAACGATGAGGTTTAACGAGTTAAAAAGAGAAATTCCTGGCATTACACAAAAGATGCTCACATCTCAATTACGAGAGCTGGAAGATCATGACCTTGTAACAAGAAAGGTCTATGCACAAATACCGCCAAAGGTAGAGTATTCTCTCTCTGAACATGGCAAAAGCCTTATCCCTATTTTAGATATGATGAGCGAATGGGGAGCTGCTCATGCGGCACATTTAGCTACACGTAATGAAGAACAAATAAAAAACACAAGAAAAGAGGGTAAGGAGCACGCTTAGCACCTTACCCTCTTTTCTTGTGTTTAATGCGGTTGAGAGGACTCGAACCTCCACGGGGTCAACCCCCACTAGGCCCTCAACCTAGCGCGTCTGCCATTCCGCCACAACCGCTTAATATCAAAATAACCGTGCACCTATGATTGATATGGTCACATAAGTGTAACTGAAGTAGCTAGCTCAATCAGGGCAACCTGCGGCACACAGAAGAATCTACTTATGGCTGCTTCCTTCCGGACCTGACCAGATTCATAGGTTTCTGTTGCGCAGACCCCAATAGTCAACACCGCTTGCTCAAGGCGAACCTCACATGAACCATACCGCTAATAGGAATTCAACCCCGCTAAGGCGGATTGCGGGTTACAGGGCACCGCCAACTCCCCATCTAGCACGGTATGTATATAAATATTTATTCCCACCTATGCCGTCTCCCTAGCTGTTTTAAAACCCGCTAAAGCAGGTGGGGTTCCGCATGTTAACATCCTGCGATCCTGATCACAGTCAGGCTTGGCACCAGTCAACAAATGTAAGAATCCCGATAAAACAGTAAGGTTTAAAACAAAAAGGGCTTACGTACATTGTAGGATATGTTTAGCTAATTGCGATATCAATCAACTACAATAATAACATATTAATCAATTCCGCGCAATACTTTTTGTTTAATTAGTTTTTTATAAAACTTTCTTACACATAACGATTATAATTCCGCGTTAATAACATTGCAACTAGTATATTTTTCAAAGAATGTCTAATCATTCCCTCCTTTAAAGCTACTTTCTTTTTTTCAGACTTTTTTATAACTTTATATGAGGTCTATAAATCCATTTTGAAAGGAGTAATCTAAACCTATTTTTAGATTTTCGTAAAGTCTCATATATTTATATGTACATACGCATAACAACATCGATCTAATTTGAACGTTTATAAGAAAATACATTTCAAAGGAGTTTATAATGCATTTCAAAGGAGTTTATAATGATCTATCAAGCTAGTAAAGAACGTTACAACTCGATGAAATATAGTCGCTACGGGCATTCAGGCTTACTACTACCTGCCCTTTCCCTTGGATTATGGCACATTTTTGGAGGAGTTAACTCATTGCCATACTTCGCCGAGCATTTGATTTAGGAATTACACACTTCGATTTAGCGAACAACTACGGTCCACTGCCTGGGTCTGCAGAAGAAATGTTTGGTGCATTATTAAAAACAGATTTTGCTCCTTATCGTGAGCTTGTCATCTCTAGCGCAAATGGCCTTAGCATGGATACTACGTGAAGAGAAAATAGAGCTTTATTGTTTATTATTTATAAAAAATTTTTTTATTGTTTCACTTCTTCATTTCCAATTCCCTCTCCCCTCAACTCGTTACTCATTTCTTCAAAAAAATGAAGGATAAATAAATTCGAAATTGGCGTTTACAAGGATACTTTCTCGAAGTTTCACCAAACTAATAAAAACTAATGTTTACAATTTCTTAGGGGTGTAGTACATGGATAATGTGTTTGACTACGAAGATATACAATTAATCCCAGCAAAAAGTATAGTAAAGAGCCGTTCTGAATGCGATACGTCTGTTAATTTTGGTGGGCATACATTTAAATTACCAGTTGTACCTGCGAATATGCAGACGATTATTGATGAAAAGATCGCGGTTTTTTTAGCGGAAAACCGTTACTTCTATATCATGCATCGATTTGAACCAGAAAAGCGTATACCTTTTATTAAAGAAATGCATTCACGGGGCTTGCTAGCTTCAATAAGTGTTGGCGTTAAAGAGGATGAATACATTTTCATTAACCAATTAGCAGATGAAAAGCTTTCTCCAGAGTACATTACCATTGATATTGCACACGGTCATTCAAATGCTGTAATAGAAATGATTCAGCACATTAAGAAAAACATTCCTGCTAGTTTTGTGATTGCAGGAAATGTCGGAACCCCTGAAGCCGTAAGAGAATTAGAAAATGCTGGTGCTGACGCAACAAAAGTCGGCATTGGTCCGGGAAAGGTATGCATTACGAAGATTAAAACTGGATTCGGAACTGGCGGTTGGCAATTAGCAGCTTTACGCTGGTGTTCAAAAGCAGCCACTAAACCGATTATCGCTGATGGAGGAATTCGTACACATGGAGATATCGCTAAATCCATTCGATTTGGCGCATCGATGGTCATGATTGGTTCTTTATTTGCTGGTCATGAAGAGTCTCCAGGAAAAAGCATTGAGAAAGATGGAAAGCTCTGCAAAGAATACTTCGGTTCAGCTTCAGAATTTCAAAAAGGTGAAAAGAGGAATGTTGAAGGCAAGAAGATGTACGTAGAGCATAAAGGAAGCTTAAATGATACATTAATTGAAATGGAGCAAGACCTCCAATCTTCCATTTCTTATGCTGGTGGAAACAAGCTGGACGCAATTCGTCATGTAGATTATGTCATCGTTAAGAATTCAATCTTTAACGGGGATAAAGTTTATTGAAAGCAGAAAGAAGAGGAAGGCATTATTTGCTCTTCCTCTTCTCTACTTCAACAAATCCTTCAAAAAATCTAATCGAGCCTTTGCATTTCCTTTAATAATAATATCTACACCACTATCGATGTTTTCTACAACTTCTCCATTAATCACTCTATCAGCCATTTCTACGCTAAGATAGCCCATATCATAAGGATTTTGTGCCACTGTACCGGGCAGCACTTCTTCTTCAATAAGTTCAACCATCTCTATGGTTCCATCCGCTCCTGTAACGGGAATTGTAAAACCATTTTCTTTAATTACCTCTATAGCTTGTAAAGCAAGAACATCATTTGTTGCCATAATCGCTTTTACATCTGGATGAAGTAGTAAGATATTTTCCACCGCTTCTTTTACAAGTGGTGAACGATTCATTAAATTTACTCTTTGTGTCGCTACTTCAATATGTACTGCATCAAAACTTTCATGTGCACCAGCAATTCTCTCACCTGAGACTGGACTATTTACGTCTCCACCAATTATGGCAACTTTATCTCCTGGCTGAAGCTCGGACGCAAGTAAAAATCCAGCTTTTCTCCCTAAATCAAAGTTATCGGTTCCTATGTATGCTGTTTTTTCACCCCATGGATGGTCGGTATCCAATAATAATACAGGTATATTATTTTCAACGAATTCTTCCATTATTGGAAGAGTCAAAGGGGCGTAGGTAGGTGAAACAATCAAAACATCTGGACTGTCATGGAGAACCTCTTTTAACAATTCACTTTGTTCTTCCCCCCATCCATTTGCAGTCGCTAACACTTTTCCATTTATTCCAAAATCACGAAACCCTTTTTCTGCACCTGCTTTTACAATTTCCCAATATTGTGAATTTAGATCTCTCAGTACAACAACTACTGAGGGTTTGTCTTTTGCGAATGTTTTAGCCAGGTAGCCTATTGATAGAGCCAAAACCATACTACACGAAATAATAATTATAATTCTTGCCTTCATGGTACCCTCCTTCCCTTACTAATAGAGCTCATCAGTTTTCCCTGTTCATATACTAAATAAAGTTGAGTTAGTTCATGTACTATTCCATAATATCTATTTTGCTCTCTTTAATCCAGTAAAATATATCAGAAAATAAAGGTAAACAAAATGACGACTTTCTTCTTGTAAATATTAGAATAATTTCTTTTAACTTTTACAAACTATAATTGTCAAAAAGGAAAATTCTAGGATGCTTTGCGACTGTGCACTGTTAACATGAAAGGAAATAAAACAATGAAGAAAAATCTTATCCTCGTCTGGAGTTTAATCTTAATCATGTTCATGAATATACTTCCTGTTCATGCAGCTTATAATAGCCCTAACAACCTTTATGTAGTAAAAGCTGGCGATACGTTACCTGAAATTGCAAATAAATTTGATACTACCATAGAGGAGCTTAAGCTAACAAATGGTTTGCAATCCGATTCTCTATTTGTTGAACAAAAATTATGGGTACCAATAATGCATGAAGTTGTAACAGGAGAAACACTACAGACCATTGCCTCAACTTACCATTCTTCAGTAGATACCATAAAAAAAGCAAATGGACTCGTTTCTGATGAGCTATTTGCAGGGCAAATATTAAAAGTTTCTCCTAAAAAAATGACCATGCAAGGACAACATATCCTTATGTCTAAGGAAGAATTTAGGGATTGGCTATTTAACAATCAATTTAATCGTGATATTCGTATCATCCAACAACACCACACATGGTTACCTTCTTATGAGCAATTTAAAGGTACAAACCACTTTCAAATGTTACAAAGTATGGAGAACTTTCATAAGAAGGAAATGGGCTGGCAAAATATCGCGCAAAACATAACGACCTTCCCTGATGGAAAAGTAGCTGTATCTAGACCATTTAACATTGCCCCAGAAGGTTCAATTGGACCAACGGCGAATTCAGTAGGGTTAACAATCGAAAATATTGGCAACTTTGATCTAGGTCACGATGTAATGACTAAGGAACAGCAGGATACAATTGTTTACATTACTGCCCTGCTTTGTATTAAGTTCGGCTTAACCCCTTCAATTGACAGTATTACTTATCATCATTGGTGGAATTTACAAACAAAGGAAAGAGTGTTAGATAACGGACCAGATTATAATGTTAAAACTTGTCCCGGTACCAATTTTTTCGGTGGCAATTCCACAAACGATGCAAAGAAGCATTTTTATCCTCTAGTATCCAGTAAGATAGAAGAAATCTTAGCAACAATAGACTAAAAATAATTAAACAGGCGCTCCCCTTCCAAAATAGGGGTGCGCCTGTTTATTAGTTATTGTTATTTCGATTAAGAATTAATTGTTTGATTTCTTGAATATCTTTCTTTAATTCTTGATTGTCTTTATATAATCGATCCATTTGTTCCTCTCGTTTTACTTCATCATCTTGGCCCAAATAACTTAAGATTACTGCGACTACAAGATTTAAAATAACTAATGCACCAATTATGATGAACGATACAAAATAGACCCAAGCCCAAGGCACCTCATTAATAATCGGTCTTGCTACTTGACTTGCCCACGATTCAAACGTTACGACTTGCATTAACGTAAAGAGAGCTGTATGAAAGCTTCCAAAAAACTCGTATGGTAGCACTTCACTAAAAAAGGTTGTTCCAATGATCGCATATATAGAAAAGATTAAGATCGAAAGACCTAAAATACCCGTTAAGGCTGGTACTGATTTCATCAATGAATCAATTATTTTTCTCAATGCAGGTATTGCAGGAATCATTCTAATCAAACGCAATACCCTTATTAGTCTTAGGACACTCACAAAAGGAGTTGAATAAAACAGTAAACTCCCTATTACAATACTAAAATCAAAGAGATTCCACCTATCGGAGAAATACCCTTTGAAACCAAGACCAATAATTTTCACGATTAACTCTAGCACAAATATCCAAACAATGATTCTATCTATAGCTAGCAATAGGCTGTTACCAGTCAAATACGTCTCAGTAACGATAATTAGACCGTTAAAAAAGATAATTGCAATAACTATCGGTTGAAAGTATTTATGTTCTACCAATTGTCTAATGATCGTTCTAAATGAACGATTATTATTTACTTCTTGTTGTTTTTGTATTTCCATTTGAATCAATCACTTTTCCTTTCTATTTCAATTTATATTATTATACCAGTTACCGCTTTAAATAAATGAGTATAGTGCTATGATAATCGATGGCAATTTTATGAACAGTTAAGCAAAAACCCCTCAAACTGAACAAGTTCAAGGGGTTATATCTTTGAATACATTAAACTCAAAGAAGTATTGTTGTCATTCATAATGCGGGTGAAGGGAGTCGAACCCCCACGTCATAAGACACTAGATCCTAAGTCTAGCGCGTCTGCCAATTCCGCCAC
>NZ_JAWRVK010000031.1:0-53105 GCF_036663575.1 Halalkalibacter flavus | reverse complement strand
TTTCTTAAATCTTAGAGAATGAAATAAAGTCAAAATAGAAACCCCACTTTAAAAAAGTGGGGTTTCTCGACAATCTGAAAGTCATTATGTTTTACACATAATGACTTTCAAATTATTAAAACATTACTTGCCCACCAGTAACGTTAATTGATTGCCCAGTACAATAAGCTGCTTTATCTGAAGCATAGAACAGGACAGCATTGGCAATGTCATCATACTCACAACCGCGTTTTAGCGGTACTTTATCAATATAGATTTGTTTGACTTCACTCTCTGAAACCCCAAGTTTTTTTGCATATTGTGGTATTAAACTCTGGAACATAGGAGAGTTTAATAGATTCCCTGGCATAATTGAATTAACACGAATATTATGTTCTGCAAGATCTAATGCCAGACTTTGAGTTAAACCTACTCCTCCGAATTTAGAGGCAGAATAACCAGAATTATGCTTACTGCCTACTTTACCCGACTTTGAGTTGATTTGAATGATGTTTCCGTACCCTTGCTCGATCATCACCTTTGATACTTCACGAGCACATAAGAAATAACCTGTTAAGTTGACAGCCATAGACGTTTCCCATGCACTTAAATTAAAATCAGTTATCTTTGAACTTTTTGCATAACCTGCATTATATACTAGTAAATCAATTTGTCCGAAGTTAGAAACAGTTTCTTCGACCATAGCTGCTACTTCTGCTTCATTTGTTAAATCGGTTTTAATACCAATCGCCTTAATACGATACTCTAATGCTATTTTCGACGCTACACTTTTGGCGTTCTCTTCATTTAGGTCAGCTACCACAACATTATAACCGTCCTCAGCCAATCGATGGGAAAGTGCTTCCCCTAAGTTTTGTCCACCGCCTGCTACGATTGCTACTTTTTGTAATCCGCTCATGGTTTCTCCACTCCTATATCTTTTATCGAATGATCTCTAATGTTTCTCCCTCAGTAATTTCTTTAATCTCTTTATCTTCTAGGCAAAGGGTCCCTGGTAAATCCGCTTCTGAACTTCCGTTAAACCTAATAGTAATATGTCCAAGATTACCTAGATTTTGATTAACTGCACTACCAACAGCAGTCACTTCGTATTCTGTTTCACCGATTTTAAAGATATCTCCAACCATTATTTCTCCATTTAATTCATTTTTCTCATGGACAATACAAAACTCTTTTAGTTCATCTGGTGCATCATTTTTAAATAAAATGATCATCTTATCTTCATAAAAAGTTGCTGCCATAGGCCCAATGCTTGTTACATTTGTAAAATAAACTTTACTCATTTCATCCACCTGCTTATTAAATATATTTCTCTTTTAGTAATATGCACTTATTGTTTTTAAAAATCCGTATAGATTGCAAAACTAGCCAGCCATGCTACAAAAACAGTTGGTGCTCCGGTCAAAAACCTCGAATATAATACAGCTGGCACCCCTACTTCAACCGTCTCTGGTTCCGCTTCCGCTAACCCTAAACCTACAGGAATAAAATCAGCTGCTGCTTGTGAGTTGATCGCAAATAACGCTGGTAAAGCAAGTTGTGGCGGGATATTCCCTTGTCCAATTTCCGTACCAATTAACACACCGACCACCTGCGCAATAACTGCTCCTGGCCCTAAAAACGGTGATAAAAGGGGAAATGAACAAACTAATGAAATTAGTAGTAACCCCGGTAACGAACCCGCATATGGTGATAGGAAATTTGCAAATATATCCCCAATACCAGATTCTAAGATTACCCCGATAAGCATGGCCACAAACGCCATAAATGGAAGAATCGTTTTTAATACTGTATCAATCGTGTCACGCCCCGCTTGGAATAGTGTACTAGTAAAGTTACCTATTCCCATCCCTACCTTGACCATAAGACCTTTTGGCTTCTGTTGTTCACTAATTTTTTTGTCTGTGCTATACTTGAATTGTTTATTTTTATTCTCTTGCGTTTCTGTTTCGCCGACAGAAGCGCTCTTTTTTTCTGCACTAGCTGCTACTTCTTCATTCGCTGCTTCAATATTGTTAACCTTAACTCCTGAAACATAGATATCTTCTGTTATAAATTTAGCTAACGGTCCACTTTGACCAGTTGGCATAATATTGATGGTTGGAATTCTTTTTTGTGGATAAATGCCACAACGTAATGTCCCACCACAATCAATAATCACACAAGCCATTTCTTCATCTGGTACCTTCGTTTTAAAGCCATCAACTAGTTCTGCTCCTGTTAAATCTGCAAGCTTTTTTGCAATATCTGGTTGATTTCCACCAGTAATATAGACAACTTTGTTTTTCTTTTCATTTACAATAATATTTAATGGTCCACCGAAACCACCAGGACCTGCATGAACAATTGCTGAATTGTAATTTGACATTCTGCTCACCCCTATAAATCAACTGTGCTCTTCAGTTGAACTTTTTGTTGTTTTGATACGTACGCCACTGTCCAGTCTGTTACTACACCACGCATAAAGTTGGTAACTACACCTACTAAAAAGTACATCACAGCTAACTCACCAATTGGAAGTCCTAACGTAGTAATCCCTGCCGCTATTCCTAAAAAGACAAATAGTTCTCCTGGATTTACATGCGGAAATAAACCATTGTGTGTGTGACAAGAAAACGACGCAGCTGAATAGTAACCTGGTTTGTGTTTCTCTGGTAAAAATCGTCCTAATGAAAGTGTCATAGGATTCGCAAAGAAAAACGTACCGAATACTGGTAAAATAAGATATCTAGCAAATACATTCTTCCCTGATTTTGAAGCAATGCGCTCCACTCTATCGGTTCCTACTAAACGAACAACAGCATTCATCGCAACTAGTAAACAAATTAATAAAGGAACAATGCCTGTGACAAGATCGACAAATACCTCGCCACCTCTTTCAAACAAATTCATAAATCCATCAGCTATCATAGTGATGTATTCCATATTAATTCACCTCTTTTTTTAATGTTAGTTTTTGTACTAGACGTTCAAACAAGCTTTTTTGAATTGGAATCTCACCTCCTTTAGAAATAATCTTGACATTAGCAACAGCATCCTGAATTGCAGCAACTGTTAGTTTGTCATATATGTGCAAGTCTTGCTTTGTAAGTTTCAGCAAGTCTTTGCCATCTAAACCTTTCATCGGTTTCACCCGCGAAAATACTGTAACCCCTTGCATTTTTCTTACTTCTAAAATCTTATTTCCCTTATTAATAGCAATCAGTAATACTGTACCTGCTTTGAAGAACCCTCTTCTTCTTCCAATTGCTACTCTCCCTTTTTGTCTTAACAAAGCGTAATGTTTATTGAAATTTTTAATTTGAAAAAAGCCTAAAAAGCTCTGAACAAGCCAAGCTGTAGCCACTAATATAATTAAATAAATAAACATATTAATTTAGCCTCCTTCAACAAGCTACATATAATGGAAAAAATCCCCTTTAATGGTTACGTTTTCATTAGGTTCCTAAAAAAAACTAATCTTTCTTTAAAAGCTGTTCTGCTGTACTTTCATTTGTAATAAGGACATTAATGTATTTTCCTCTTAAAGCTCCTAAAATGGATGGGATTTTATTTTCTGATTCAGCAACTCCAATTGAGTATTCAAGTTCTGCCAATCTATCTAACTCAATCGCTACAGTTCTTTCAGCAACCTCGGACTCAATAACTTGACCATTAATATCATAAAATCTAGAACAAATATCTCCTACTACATTCAGATTGTTAAGCTCCTCTATTTCTGTATCTCCATAAAACCCAGTCCAAATCATGTTCGATGACGCTAACGGAGCACCAATACCAACGACTGCAATAGAAATATTATTCCACATGTACAAAATCTTCCTAAAATAATTGGAATTAACAATATCTTTTTTTGTTTCTTTCTTTTCTACAACAGCAGCAGCATCAATAAAATGAGATGAGCCACCGAACGTTTTAGCGACGTTATAAACAATTGTGTTAACATGATATTTACTATCTAATGTTCCTGGCCCTCCAACTAAAGGGACAAAATCAGCCCTTCTTTCCTTGTATTCCACTGGTTGATCAATCATACTTCCCATGGTTCTTCCCCACGCAAAACCAATTGTATCGTCGTCCTTAATTATTCGATTTAACAAATCCAATGTAGCAAGCCCCAAATTCGCAAGTCTTTTTTCCTCTGTGTCCTCATTATTAGATGGAACAACAATAACATCTTTTAGTTGAAAAGCTTGTTGTAGTTTAGTCTCTAACTCGAATGTCTCATAAGAAGTGCTATCTATATGAATTTGTACTATACCTTCTTTTCTTGCTTTTTTTAACATTCTTCCAATTGTCGTACGATATATCCCAAGTTCTTTTGCTATTTCATTTTGAGTCATATCTGCTTCATAATACATTTGTGCAACTTTGACAAGTAAACGTTTTTCTTCCCAGTTAGACAACGTCATCCTCCATTCTAACTATTAATATCTTTTAAGCACTTGCTCATTTGAGCACATGGTGATCATTTGTCCTTGCGTTTAGTATAGACTTAACCTTCATTTGAGTCAATATATTTTTTTTATATACTATCTACTTAAATTCAAAGTTATTTCAGGCTTTGGTTTATAAGACCCATGAAAAGAAGAACAAACTCAAAGAAGACGATGTTTTTAAATTACATCGTCTCATAAAAGAAATACTTAAAACCTAAACTCCTGTTCAACCACCTCCCCATCTTCTAAAGTGCAAGAAGCAACGAGCATACCTGTATTTGATTTTAAAACGATGATTGACTATGTTCATTCTGCATTTGTGAAGCCTATGTATCATGGCTATCTCTAACAGAGCGACCTCTCAAAAACCTTGAGTGCGAGCCCAATCAAAAGATGTTAGCTCACATCCCCTATATTAAGGGGAGACATTGAAAAATAGGTGCACGATAAGGCGGAGGAAATGGAATCGGGTTATTATTAATCCTTTTTTGTCATTGCTGTAACAATGTAGGATACTACTTCATATATTTTCTCTTTTTCTTTGGTGCAACTTATTGGTCAACTCCCCTTTTAATCGATATACTAAAAGTGAAACGTTGAAACAGAAAACTCAATTGGAGGGATCAAGATGTTACACATTGAAATGTGGACTGATTTCGCTTGACCATTTTGCTATATTGGCAAGAAGCGTCTGGAGGACGCCATTCAAAAAATAAACCATCCTATCACAGTAGACTATCGTTGTTTTGAATTAGACCCTACGATGGAACGGGATGCAGGATATAATATATATGAAAAATTAGCTTCGAAATATGGAATGAGCCTGGATCAAGCAAAAGCCAACTGCCGAAACATGGAACAAATGGCACATGAACTTGGCTTAGATTTCAGGTTCGACACTCAAATCTTAACGAATACCTTTGATGCACATCGTTTAGTGATGTTTGCCAAAGAACATGGACGGATGCATGAGATGACAGATCGCCTCTTGCGTGCGTATTACACCGAAGGAAAGCATATTGGAGATCATGCAACGTTGGTTGAGCTAGCTGAAGAGGTCGGATTAGATCGAGTCGAAGTAGCAGATATGCTTTCAAGTAACAAATTCAGCAATGCTGTTCGTCAAGATGAACAAGAAGCTGAACAATATGGTATCAGGAGCATTCCATTTTTCCTTATCAATAAAAAATATGCTATCACCGGTGCACAGTCTACTGACGTGTTTGTTCAATCGTTGCAACAGATTATTGAACAAGATGGTCTTACTGTCGATCAACCAGGTGCAGCTTGTGATAATGGATGCGAATTACCAGATAAAAAATAATACATCAGGAAGGTCTCAAAAGTCTCAAAAGGTCAAAAACAGACCTTTGAGACACCCCTTTTTGCTGTTTATAAGGCTACGTAGAACCGCAAGCTAATTTACTAGCCATAACTTGTTGTTTACTCGCCATACCTTATTGCTTACTAGCCATAACTCTTCAATTACTCACCGCAACCTCCATTTTTCTCACCAAAACCAAACTCAGTCAAAAAAACACACCCGTCTATTCTCACGATAGCCCACCCACTACACCCGATAATTCATAAGATGGTCTTGTAGCTACTCTAAAAAGAAGGAATTCTTCATGAGTTACGTTACTGGAACTAGCTTCACTTTAATCGTCGTGTTATTTATCCTACTTGTTATAGTAGGTTCCACGTACACCTTTTAAAAAATAAAAATCGGCAAGGGGCTGACGAAGCCCCTTGCCTTCTACTTGTTTATTGCCCAGTTTAGCCTTTGATTTCTTCTTTAATCTCTTTAATAATTTTCATTTTGTTGTCCCAGCAATCTTGGCTTAAATCAACCGGATACTCTTCAGGATTTAACGTTCTCCTGTACTCTTCCCAAAGAACAGTTAAATTGTCAGCTACAAACTTTTGAATATCCAAAATATCAGGATTCTCATAAACCAATTCTCCATCCACAAAAATATCAGTGAGAAGCTCTCTTGCTTCAAAATCCGTTACATATTTGCTAATAAACGTATGTGTCGGGTGGAACATTTTTAAGCGTTCATCTTTTTGTGGCTCTTCATTTTTTAGTGTAATGTAATCGCCTTCTGACTTATTGTTCTTTTTATTAATAATTCGATACACTCTCTTCTCTCCTGGTGTTGTCACTTTTTCCGGATTTGAAGAGATTTTAATTGTATCGACCATGTCTCCATGATCATCTTCAATCGCAACAATTTTATAAACAGCTCCAAGTGCAGGCTGATCAAAGGCAGTAATTAACTTTGTTCCTATTCCCCATACATCAATTTTGGCATCTTGTGCTTTTAGGCTTAAAATTGTTTGCTCATCTAAATCACTTGATGCAACAATTTGAGTTGATTGGAATCCTGCTTCATCGAGCATTTCTCTTGTTTTCTTTGATAAATAAGCCATATCGCCACCATCCAAACGAATCCCTTTAAAATCAACCTCTCCTTTAAATTCTTTTGCAACTTTAATTGCAGCTGGTACACCTGAACGCAAAACATCATACGTATCAACAAGAGGAATAAACACTTTATTTTTTCTTCTAACACAGCTCTCTGCGTATTTTTTCATGGCTACGTAATCACTTTTGTACACTTGAATCATTGAGTGGGCGTGAGTACCAGACACAGGAATCCCGAATTTTTTTCCTGCTCTTACGTTACTTGTTGCATCAAATCCGGCAATGAAAGCTGCTCTTGTCCCCCAAATAGCTGCATCCATTTCTTGTGCACGACGTGAACCAAATTCCAGTACTTTTTCGTCCCCTACTACTTGCTTAATTCTTGAAGCCTTTGTGGCAATTAGTGTTTGATAGTTCACAATGTTTAAAAGGGCCGTTTCAATCAACTGTGCCTCTGCCAATGTTGATTCAACTTGTAAGATCGGTTCATTGCCAAATACAACCTCTCCTTCCCTCATCGAGCGAATGGTACCTGTGAATCGAATTGTTTTTAAGTAATCTAGAAACTCTTCTTCATATCCAACAGCCTCACGTAAATAGTCAATATCACTCTCTGAAAAACAAAAACCTTTTATGTATTCAATAATTCGTTCTAACCCTGCGAACACTCCATAACCATTGCCAAACGGAAGGGTGCGAAAATATAATTCAAATACCGCTTTCCGATTATGCATATGATCGTGCCAATACGTTTCAGTCATGTTTATTTGATATGCATCTGTATGTAGTGCTAAGCTGTCATCGTTGTAATTACTCATACTGTACCTCCCAATCACGTTTCCTTACTATAAGTATCACCCTAATGAAAATATTCTAATAAGTAAAGCGTTTTCTAGTATGTGACTCTGTTAAAAGCTACATAATCAGTTTACAATAAATAGAAAATAGTAGAAAGACGAGGGTTGATATGAAAAAGGGGAAAACAAATGCCATGCGTATGTTGGATAAAGAAAAAATGGATTATGATATGCTAACATACCAAGCCGATGATGGAAAAATAGATGGAATAGCAGTAGCAAACAAAATTGGCAGAGAGGTTACCGTCGTTTACAAAACACTTGTTGCTCAAGGATCAAGCAAGTCTTATTACGTTTTTGTCATTCCCGTTGAAGCTGAGCTTGATTTAAAGAAAGCAGCAAAAGCGGCAGGAGAAAAGAAAATCGAAATGATTCCCGTAAAAGAGATAACCAAAGTGTCCGGTTACGTTCGCGGGGGGTGTTCACCTATTGGCATGAAGAGGTTATTTCCTACGTTTATTGATCAACAGGCAAAATCACTTGAGACGATTATAGTGAGTGGAGGACTGATTGGTGTCCAAATTGAACTGAAGGTAGAGGATTTAGCAGAGGTAATAACTGCACAATTTGCTGATTTATCAAAGTAAAAGAGCACACTAAAGATGGTGTGCTCGAGATCTCAAACTTAGTTCTACTTCGATTTCATTGCCCAGTCTGGCCATTCTCTTTTCTTTAATAATTGAATTTTCGTTGTCCCTAACAACCTTCTTAGAGAGATTCAAATTCAACCCCCTTCATAATATGAGGTATTACTAACTTGATAAATTCTTCTGGAGGGATATTGCTATTCCTCCTCCATTCTACAGAAGCCCCGTAAACTCCCCAACTTAACACAATCGCATTTATCTTTAGAGCTTGATCCTCGTCCGTTAAATGTCTTTTTAACAACATTTTGTAAAAGATAATTTCTAATTGTTCCCTTATAATACGAGCAATCGTATCTTCATATCCTCTATGACAACGATTGGATAATGACTTCTGAAAGTTTGTAATAGCTAAGAAGATTTGGACGAACGCCTCTTCATTCAGTTCGTTCTGATCGATCGTATCGCAATTCAAGTTAATCAATAGCACTTCTGACAATACCTTTTCTAATAAATCATATTTATCTTCGAAATGGTAATAGAACGTCGCTCGGTTGATCATAGCCTCGTTTGTAATATCTTTTATTGTGATATCCTTGAATTCTTTTTTTCCTGAAAGCTCGATAAAAGAATCCATGATTAATTTACGTGTCCGAAGAATTCGTGGGTCCGTTTTTGATTCACTCACTTCAAATGCCCCCTACTTTTTAAACAATTTACTCAATGTGTCGTATATACGATAAATGCAATTATCTATTGGTATTGTTGTATTTCAATATGATCTAGAATTCAACTATACAACAAATATTAACTCAAATCTAAAAAGAGTTCATTGTATTTGTTTTTCCTATTCACACGTAATTAAGGAGGGATATTATCATGAAAAATAATATGATTTGTGATTTAGATACAGGTGTATGTGGGATAACGGGAGAGGAAGATATGGAAGTAATTAGTTTAAATGACCCAAAGAATACGATTGATCTATATTATGTGACAGACCCTATCTGCTCTCATTGCTGGGCACTCGAACCAGTACTGCTCCGGTTTGTACAACAGTATGGACAGTATTTTAACTTCCACACGGTTATGGGGGGACTGCTAGAAAGATGGGACGGATTTGGTGATACAGCTAATGGAATTTCAAAACCAGCAGATGTGGCTGGACACTGGAGAGAAGTTGGTGAACATAGCCGTATGCCTATTGATGGTACACTTTGGTATGATAACCCTATTCATTCTTCCTACCCTCCTTCTCGTGTATTTAAAGTAATTCAAGAACAAAACAAAGCGTTAGCAAATGTATATTTACGCAGAGTTCGAGAGGCTGTTTTTGCATTTAATCAAAATATTGCAGATCATTCTATATTAAGAGAAATAGTGAATAACCTTGGACTGGATGGTGATGCGATTGTAAGGCAAGCTGAACTTCCAAGCGGACAGCAATTATTAATTCAAGATTTCAACCTTGTTGCCAGCCTAGGGGTTCGAGGATTTCCAACCATTATCATCGTAAATAAAGATAGTAAAGGTGTCAAAATAGTCGGAGCTCACGCTCTAGAAAACTATGTTGTTGGGTTAAAGCAAGTTCTAAATACAGAGAAGCTTCTACCAAATCAACAGCCATCACTTTTACGCCTACTAAAAAAAGAAAAACTATTATTTTCTAAAGAAATTGAAGTGATGTATGATGTTAAAAAATCAGACATGCTTGCTTTTGTTGAAAAAGAGCTTTCACCAAATAGTTATGAAGTGAAGGAAATACTAGGAGAATTATATTTGAAAACTACAGAATAAAAAGTAAGACGAGGAGAATAACAATGGCATACGTATTACAAGTAGATTTCAAAATGGATGGGCCATTTGGAGATGAAATGGCGGAAAAATTTTCTGATTTAGCGAAAAGTATTAACGAAGAAGAAGGGTTCATGTGGAAAATTTGGACTGAAAATCAAGAAACGAATGATGTCGGAGGAATTTATATCTTCGAAACGAAAGAAACAGCTGAAAAATATTTAGATATGCATTCTATAAGGTTAGCTGGGTTTGGAATAACAGATGTAAACGCAATAATTTTCAACATTAATTCTAAACTTACTGAAATTACGAAAGGTCCAATTATATAATATAAATCCTTTTAAATTTATAATAAGGGTCTAATTTACAAAGAATAAGAGGAAGAGTAGCGTCAATTGCTACTCTTTTCTTCGCTTCAATTTAGTATGTTAATTTCAGGTTGAATTCCCATTACTTTTTCAAGGCTTTTAGTAAAGATTGTTGCTATGATCTAGTTTTTCTTCGGAGTAAAATGGAGTGGAAGTCACTCGACTCCTGCGAGATGCAGAGGAAGGCCACTGAAAAAGGTACGGTTTTGACCTTTTTCAGTGGCCTTTAAGCAATGAGCGGAACCGTTGCTTTGTCTTAAAGCCTACTATGAGTGGTTTTCTCATAGCAGGCGCGCAACGTGTGGAGCCATTGCTGCTTCCTCGAATCCACTTAAAAGGCCTTTTTCAGTAGCCTCATGCAGAGGTAGGGGCGAGACCCCACAGGCCGAGGAGGCTCGGCACCTCCCCGCGGAAAGCGAGTGGCTGGAGCGCAATGGAACGAACATGTGAAGGACACGCAACCCATAAAAACAACAAAGTATGCGAAAACAACCTTTATTAAAAAACCCCTTTAGGTAGACTGTTAAGAACATACATATAAACACGTTCTCTTTTTTTACGTCTATCTAAAGAGGGGTACCTATTACAGGACTATTTTAATATTTAATAAGTTAATCCGTGACCTAGCTTGTAAATATTGTCGTCACTATCCTTATATGCGTAGCTTAGTCCTTCCGGCATGTATTTGTCCTTATCATAGCCTGGGACGTCATTTCTTGATACACAATCACCATTTTCATCGACTGCAATGACTGCTTCACTTGCTGGTAATGTTAGTGGTAACACACCAACTGGGCTAAAGTTACCGGCCATCACCTCAAACTGAGCCTTATAGAATGTATCGTATCCAGTGATCAATGCATCAGCTAAAGGCTCAATATTTCCAAGTATCCACGGCATAATGATGTTAACACTTATAATTACGTTACCACCGCGACTATGGATGCTGTCAGCGACCTCCTTTAAATGATCCATACCACTTAAAGTAGTTTCCTGATACGTAGTACCATCCAAAGCTGTTTCCGTTTTATTTTCACATATTTCAAGTTCTAAAAGCCCTGGTGTCGCAGAGAAATAAGCTCCTGATTTTGGATTTAAAAACAAGATAGCTACATCCGCTTCCTCATAATTATCAGTTAAGGTAAAATGTCCAAGCTCCTTACATTCTTTCCTTGCATCCTCAGTATAAGATGTTGCTCGTTCTGGCTCCTTATGAAAAACTTCCACATAAGCCTTTTTGCTATCTAGCTTTTCAGCTGTTAAAGGTAATGTCTGATTTTGATTTTTCAATACCGTTACTGACTTTTTATGCGCTTCATAAGCAGCATCCCAGTTCGCTGGATTACTAACTACTGATGTCGCGTTTTCAGGCGAAACGTACGTACGATCATCAAATAACCCTAATGCAAACATTTCAGTGAGCAGGCGCACATTCGCTTCATCAATGCGTTTTTCACTTATCCAGCCATTATTAATGGCTGACTTTAAATTTTCAACATCATTTGTATCAGCCACTATGTCTGTACCGGCATTGATTGCTTTTGCAAAACGTTCAGCTTCGCTTAACTCTTCAACGCCCCAGCTCATTTTACTTGTAATACCGCTGTCACTGTTTACATAGCCTTTAAATCCTAGTTTTTCTCTAAGAATATGATTAATGAAATAATGATTAAATGTAAAACCAACCTCTTCGAAAGGAATGTCTTCACCTTCAAATTCCTGAACTACACTCTTTTTAATGCTTGGGATAGAATAGTACGGCATAATCGATGACGTTCCATGTTCTACCGCTGCCCTAAATGGTGGCAGATGGTACGTTTCTAAGCTTCCTGGAGTTGGGTATAGATTCCACTTACCTTCTTTGTAATGTGGATCAAATCCATTTTCTCTTGCTCCTCCGCCTGGAAAATGTTTCGTTGTCATCGCAATGCTATGTTTTCCTATGCTCTCCCCTTGGAATTCGTCGATAATGCGTCCAATTGCTTCAGCAATAAATTCAGGATCTTCACCAAACGTACCATATGTCCGTTGCCACCTTGGGTCTGTGACCGTGTCAGCCATATACATATAACCTTTTCTAATTCCGGTAGCATCCCACTCATCACGTGCTATTTTAGCAAATTCGCTAATAAGTGATGCATCACCACCATTCTTAATATCTCCCTTAGCAGCAGCTGCAAGCCCTAATGTCCCTGGCCATGTTGAAAATATTCCAGCAGCGTCATTCATTCCAAAAACGAATTCTGTATTTTCGTTTCTAGAATTAGAAGTGATTAAGCATGGGATACCTAGGCGTGTTCCTTCACACACTTCATTCATTGCGTTAACCCACTCTGCCATTTGAGCTGAACTCCAGTTGTCTCGTAAGATGAAATGACGAAGGTTCAGTTTTTCAATAGTATGTGTTGATCCATATATTTTCGTGATAGCGAAAATACTTTCACCCTTTTCAACAATTCCTTCATCTAACACTCCATCGTGACTTGTCTTACTCTTATCTTCTTGAGAAAGACCCATTTGACGAGTATTAATAAGCATCATACCCACTTTTTCATCGAGATTCATCAATGATACTAAGTTCTCCGCACGCTCTTTCGGACTTAAACGCCAATCCTCATAGGGGTTTAGTTTCCCATCGTTATTCAAATCTTTAAATTTCAACCCATCTACTTCAATGATCTTTTTGGATCTTACCTCTAACTCTGGTTGTTTATGGTTAAATTGCATTTTAGCTCCTCCTAATCTTTACTATCTAACTATGGCTTCGAGATATATTGTTCTTTACACTTCAATAGGAACTAAATACAGTTGTATCCAATTCTAACTCAAGCCATATCTAAAAAGTAAAATTATATAAGCTTAACTCACTACTTATGATGAAACACGTTTTAGCAATACTTATCAGTTTGAAAACGGAATCTTACATCCAATTCGTGTGAAACACGCCTTCTTTATCCACTCGTTGATACGTGTGTGCACCAAAATAATCACGCT
This sequence comes from Halalkalibacter flavus, assembly GCF_036663575.1. Classification (NCBI taxonomy): domain Bacteria; kingdom Bacillati; phylum Bacillota; class Bacilli; order Caryophanales; family Bacillaceae; genus Halalkalibacter; species Halalkalibacter flavus. The sequence goes on along the minus strand of NZ_JAWRVK010000031.1, from coordinate 39,638 downwards.
GTGCTTGCAAGAGATTTGCTGGTAATGTTTCCGTACGGTAACTATCATAGTAGGCAATCGCACTAGCGAAAGAAGGTACCGGGATTCCAGCCTCAACTGCTAGCGAGATGACTTGACGTAAAGAAGCTTGGTAATTCTCAACGATTTCTTTAAAGTAAGGATCTAATAATAAGTTAGGTAATTCAGAGTCACGATCGTACGCTTCTTTAATCTTTTGAAGGAATTGTGCACGAATAATGCAACCACCACGGAAAATCATCGCGATATCACCATAACGTAAATTCCAATCATATTCCTCAGAAGCTGCACGCATTTGAGCAAAGCCTTGCGCATAAGAAACAATTTTACTCATATATAAGGCTTTACGTACTGCTTCAATAAGCTCTTCTTTTTTCCCTTCAAATGATTTTTCATCTGGCCCTCTTAACAACTTACTTGCCCTCACACGTTCTTCTTTCATAGCTGAAATATAGCGAGCAAAGACAGACTCTGTAATAATCGGAAGAGGTACTCCAAGATCTAAAGCATTTTGGCTTGTCCACTTACCCGTTCCCTTCTGTCCAGCTGTATCTAAAATAACATCAACAAGTGGTTTCCCTGTTTCTTCATCTAATTTTGTGAAAATATCTGCTGTTATTTCAATTAAATAACTGTCTAGTTCGCCTTTATTCCACTCGGCAAATACTTCATGAAGCTCTTGTGCACGTAACCCTAGGATATTCTTCAAAATAAAATATGCTTCAGAGATTAATTGCATATCGCCATATTCAATTCCGTTATGAACCATTTTTACGTAGTGACCAGCACCATTAGGTCCAATGTAGGTACAACATGCGTCGTCATCTACTTTTGCGGAAATTGCTTTAAAAATTGGTTCGACAAGTTCATAAGCTTCTTTTTGACCACCAGGCATAATAGAAGGCCCTTTAAGCGCTCCTTCTTCTCCCCCAGAAACACCTGTTCCAATAAAATGAATCCCAGTTTCGTCTAAAGCATTATTTCGTCTGATTGTATCTTCAAAGAAGGTATTCCCTCCATCGATCAGAATATCACCCTTCTCAAGATATGGCTTCAATGAATCAATTGTCGCATCTGTCGGGCCACCTGCTTTTACCATTAATAATATTTTACGAGGCTTTTCTAATGAATTTACGAACTCTTCAATGCTAGTTGCACCAAAGAAATTTTTCCCAGCTGCCTCATTTTTTATAAACTCTTCCGTTTTCTCAATTGAACGGTTAAACACGGAAACAGAGTATCCACGGCTTTCAATATTTAACGCAAGGTTTTTTCCCATTACAGCTAGACCGATAACACCAATTTGTTGTTTTGACATAGTTATATTCCTTTCTTCTATTTAGTATAAGACGATTTTAATTTTTATTAACACCTACCTAACATTAATTTGTTTATTAAACAAATTAATGTTAGGTCAATTGAAGAATATCATTCTAAGAGACTTTATGTCAATATAAAGTAGAAATATAAACGACTTATTCTGTTTAATTCTTAATCTTATAAACAGAGTTATACTCTACTATTCTTACTTCTTTTCATCTAATAATGATGGCATTGCATCTTTTTCAACGTAAATTTGTTTTACCTCTGCAATTTCATCTTGGATTTCCTTCATTCGTTTTCCATCAAGCTCATAGAACTTCATCGCAATTAATGAAATAATCCATCCGATCATCGGTATAGCAAAGTACAAAATAATCGTCATAACAAAAAGTGATGGAGTTAACAGTTCATCAACTTGTGGAAACTCATCCCTATACCCAATAAATGCTAAAAGAATACCTACAAGTGTGATTGCAAAAGATGAAATCAATTTATCAACAAAAGAGAAAATGGTAGAAATCATACCTGGTACGTATCTTCCTGTTACATGAGTTTCATAATCAGAAGTATCAGCAATCATTGGGATAACAATATTACCTGTAAAGCCCATAAAAGAATACCCTAACGTATACAAAATAAAAAAGAGAATCGTTGTTAATGTTAAATTAGAAAATGAAATCGTAGCTGGGTCAATTAGTAATAGCAGTCCTAGTGTAAGACCAAAAAACAAGAGTGCCCCCCAAGTTCCAATTACAAACACATTTTTTAAACCTGTCTTTCTAGCAAACATGATCCCTGCATACGTAATAATTAATGTTGGAATGATTGTCACAGCAGACAATGTTCCACTTAATGCGTAATCACCAAGCATAATCCCAAAAAACATGACTGGTACAGCCGGTTGCCTCAAAACACTGTTAGCTAATTTATCTGTAGATGCTGCAAGAACTAACATTTGTAAAGGTCGGTTTCTCTTAATAACAGGCCAGTAATCCTTAAAGTTCGTTTTAACCGTTTTTTCTGCAAAACCAAAATACTTCGTTTGATCCTTTTCCCAAATAGCACTGACAGCCAGTACAGTAAACAAAGCAGATAGTATTACAACATAAAGGCTCAATTCTAGGAATAACCCTTCGGTAAACCCTCCATATTTAGGAACAAGGTAAGAAGCAACTAAGATTTGTCCCCCAATAAATACCCCAATATTATAAGTTGCATCAAAACCAGAAAAAAGTGGTCTTTGTTTTGGGTTATTCGTTAAAACAGTTTGCGCTGCTCTTGTACATGCTGCCTGAAACGTATAGCCGATCATGTGTATAGCATATACAAAGATAAAGAAAATCAATTGAAATTCTTGCGGAAGATGATGTGTGACATTAAAAATAATTAAAGCAGTTGCTGCGAGAATGATATTTCCGGCAAGCATAAATGGTCTAAATTTTCCAAACTTAGAATTCGTTTTGTCAATGAAATAACCGACAATTGGATCTGTTATTCCGTCAAAAACCCTCATTCCCATTAAAACTGAACTGATAATCATAACTGTTAATCCGGCAACCCCAGTTGCATAATAAGAAACGAAACCCATAATAAAAAAGTATAAATTCGTTGCAGTATTATTTAAGGCAAACAAACCAACTTGCCATAACTTTGCATTATTTATAAATTCTTTTTTTGATACGGTAACCATTTCTTTCCCCCCTATCTCTTTCTGTTCTTGTTTTATTGTTAGATATTGCAACTTTTCCTTCTATCTATTATGCATCGCCCCCATTATAAACATTCGTTAAAGCGCATTCATCTTTCTTCAGATTCTTTTTTACACTTTATATAGGAGTTTCATAATAACTAAAAGAATTTGTTCCTTCCTATTTTAAAGCGGCCAAAGGAAACCCTTACAAAAAGAAAAAACACATAATTAGTTTGTTTTGTAGTCAAATTAATTATGTGCTTAATCTACCATGTCTAATCATTTCAGTCAATGTCATTTTCTTCCCTTTCCTTACACGTCAAGGATAAAGGAGGTATGAATGGACCTTTACCATCGTTGTTTCTTCAACCATTCTTCCTTATTCAGTCATTCATAGCACTTCTCTGGTGAATCTTTAAATGCTTCGTTGTTTTTCTTTAGCAGCTAATGTAGAGATTGGCTTATTACGCCTTACCTCTAACTCCTTGATCTTCTTCTGCATCAACATCGTTTTTAAGAAAAAGACAATGGCCACAAGAAACATGCTTCCAGAAAGAAACTGATAGGTAAATCGAATTGACTCATTACCGAATAAATATCCAACACTATCTAATAGAATTGGTGAAAAGAACTGTCCAAAAAATAACATACCTGTTACAACGGCCATTGCTTGAACGGTTTGCACTCTTGGTACTTGACGTGATACTTCGTCAAACACCGTTGGCATAATTGAACCAAATCCAAACCCTAATATTCCAACGCCTAGACCAGTTATGAATGAGATTTGTGAAATACCTACTGTCAAAAATCCAAAGGCCATTATTACGAGCATAATCGTTATAAAGTAATTGTGTAACAACCTTTTCGATCGTGCTAATAAAAGCCCGGCAACAAAACCAGCCGCGGTTCCAACTGAAATGACGATCCCGGCAATTTGAGCGTTACCGATTCCCTCTTGCTGCATAAACAAAGCTACATTTACAGGAATAGAATGAAAAGCTAGCACAATGAAAAACATAGCAACCCCAAACACGTAAATCTGTTTTGGTAATGGTTGTAATTTTATTTCCTGCTGACTATAATCAACCTTTGTTTTTGGCAAATAGAAAAACACAATGATGGCAGCAACAAGAACTAAAATATACACACTAAATGCCATTCTCCAGCTAATTGCAGCTAGCACCCCAGACATAATAAATAAAACGACTCCACCTAAATTATTTGCCGCACTTACTTGCCCCATCGTAGCCGTTCGCTCCTCACCATCAAAAAAGTCAGCTACAAGGGATGTAGAAATAGGCATCATAAGTCCAACACCTATGCCTAATACAGACCGGAAAAATAAAAGAAGTTCTATCGTTGGTGCCAAACCTCCACCAAGTCCCCCAACTAAGTAAAATAGCATCCCAACAAAAAGAATTTGTTTCTTTTGATATCGCCTTGTTAAAAAGCTAGAAACAAAAATGAATGGTATAATCATGACTGAGGGTAAGGTTAAAATTAACTTAATCGTTGTTTCACTGGCATTTGGAAATGCAAGGGCAATGTCACCTAGCGCTGGAGAGACCGCAGCACCTGCCATGATCGTTAGAAGCGACACAGATAAAATTGCTAGTTTTATGAGCTTTTTATTCATTTTCTCCCTTCTTTCTATCAACCTCTTCAAATATTCTATTTGTTGCTAGATTCTTTGACGCAATTTTCTTTAATACTCGCTTAGTTGTCGCCATATCCTCTTCAGTAATTCCTTCTGTTACCTCCGCTAATGTTTGTTTAACAAGTTCCATCAACTTCTCTTGTTGATCTTTTCCACTATCCGTCAAATGAATTCGCTTACATCTTGCGTCATCAGCATCCTTCATTCTATAAATAAGCTCGCGATTTAGCATGTTTTGGATTAATCTAGATACACTTGCTTGATCTTTACCTGTTCTTTCTGCAAGCTCAAGTTGAGTAAGTCCATCTTGATTCCATAACTGTACTAATATAATCCAATGCTCCGTTGTTACATTATAACCATGTTCAGAAAAAGTACGTTGGACACTATTTGATAATGATCGCCCAGCCATACCCAAAAGAAAACCCAGAGCATCCTCCAACCGATATTGAGACATGACATTCCCTCCTTCTTTTTCATCATACATCCAATTTACTTGTTTATGCAAGTAAATTTAGTTGGTACAACTTTAGTGTAAAGTAGCGTTTGATAAAGAGAACCAAACGCTAAAAATCTTGTACACTTTTCATATATTGAGATGGCGTTGTCGAAGCAAACTTCTTAAATACACGACTAAAGTAATTTAAATCATTAAAGCCTACCATAAAAGCGACTTCTGTTACTGATATATTTCCTCTTTGTAAATACAACTTTGCTTCTTCCACTCTTTTTTTATTAATAAAGTCGATGATAGTCATGTCCGTATCCTTCTTAAATTGTCTAGATAGGTGTGAAGAATTGACATGAATGGTTTCGGCAATCTCTGAAAGAGTTAATGGTTTATCGATATTTAAGTCAATCAAGTCAATTGCCTTTCTAACAATTGAGCAATACTTACTTGTGGAATATTCATGTACCATATCGCAATATTCAGTCATCATTACGAGACCGAGTTTTTTTAAATGAGGTAAGTTTGGTGCTCTTTCAATTAAGATCGCAAACTTTTCAGAAATAGTATGAACATAAACCGGATGAACCCCTCCCCTCTCGGCAGCTATTCTACAGATTGTATTGAGAACCAAAGATATATTTTTTAATGATCTAATTGGACTTTCTGGAATTCGATCGGAAATCATAAAGATACTGCTAGATTCCTTTGCAATTCGCTCAACTTCCTTTTTGTCCCCTTTTGCGATTGAATTCATAATCTTCTTTTCATAATGATAACGAAACTCTATGACATCCTTGCTGTCAGCTATATTCGACCTTACCTCTTCTTTGCTTATATTTGCTTTACTTATCTCTGAAGTGATCAGCTGTGAATCAATATGTTTGTGGTTACACAAATTAACAATTAAATCTCCGATACTATTCGAATCAGTGCTACTTATGACCGATAATGATTGATAAAATTCATGTATTTGTTTTCTTTCACTTATTGGCAGTTTATTTTTAGCGATAATATCACTGATAAAATCAATCGAAGGTAGCCGTGATAGAAACGGACCTATCATTATCGCACCATAGAAAAATGTATCGTGCCATACGCCAGAAGCAATATATTCAAGACCATATGAATTAATATAGAAATAATAACTATTACTTGCATTTTTCTTTAGTACTTCGTTAATCGCACTAAAATCATTATTAAGGTTTTGGATTGCTGCTGGAATTGCAAGATTGACCAATTGCACGATAGCCGTGCCACTATTTTCAATAAATCTTACATCCATTTTTGTAACCGAATGCAGTAAGTTACAAATTTTATTAACTTCACTAAAATCAGCTTCAATTGCATCTACCACTTAATCACCCCCGTTTTTTTCTTATATCATACCTCAAAACCCCCTTCAACTTGCAAAATCCGTACTAATAAAGTTGAAATAGTACGATCGAAAATGAAAGCGGTATTATATAATCAATTTGAGCAACAAAGCAAAACGTAAATGTTTTGTAAGTGCTTAGTTATACAGTTGAGTAAATAGGAGGAATCCAAATGAGAAAAACAATTAACATTAATAATCAATGGAAATTTAGTAAACAAGATGAAGCAAAAGCTATAGATAAATCTTTTCAAGATGAAAACTGGGAAGTTGTAAATGTTCCCCACACGTGGAACGCTATTGATGGTGCCAACGGGTATGATTTTTACAAAGGTGCTTGTTGGTATAGAAAAGAGCTTGTTATCGATTCAATAAATCAAGGAAACAAAGTATATATTGAATTTCAAGGCTCTAACAGCATCACAGATGTCTATGTGAATGGACAACATTTGGGACAACATAGAGGTGGTTATTCCACATTTAGATTTGATATAACGAATGAAGTTGAATTTGGAGCAACTAACACAATTGCGGTCAAAGTAGATAATACAGTTGTTGATGATGTATATCCGCAAGTTGCTGACTTCACATTTTTTGGAGGGATTTATCGTGATGTAAATCTTATCATTACAAATCCTATTCATCTTGATTTATTAGATTATGGTTCACAGGGAGTCTATATCGTTCAAGATGATGTTTCAAATGAAAGAGCTGAGTTAACAGTAAAATCTAGATTAGTCAATGACAACGATGAAGAAAAGAAAGTTAGACTTTGGACAGATTTATTAGATAAAGACGGCAAATCAGTTTCCTATGCGGCAACAGAGGTTGTATTAGCTGCAGGTGAAACGAAAATAGTTGAGCAACCGATCGTCATCCAATCCCCTACGCTTTGGAATGGGAAGAGAAACCCATATATGTATGAAGCTAAAGTGTCATTAGTCAGCTTTAACGACACAATGGATGAACTAGTCATTCCTTTTGGAGTTAGATACTTTAAAGTCGATCCTGAAAAAGGTTTCTTCTTAAATGGCGAACACCTTTCTTTGAATGGTGTGTCTAGACATCAAGACCGAAAAGATATGGGCTGGGCCATTACGAAAAAAGAACATGACGAAGATATGGAATTAATCAAAGAAGTAGGAGCTACGTCTATTCGTTTAGCCCACTACCAACATGACCAATATTTTTATGATCTTTGTGATAAAGAAGGAATGGTCATCTGGGCTGAAATTCCATTTATTAGTGTTATGTCCAAAACGGAGCTTGAAGGGATTAATGCAAAACAACAAATGACTGAATTAATTCGTCAAAACTTTAACCATCCTTCCATCATGTTCTGGGGTATACAAAATGAGATCCAAATTAGTGGTGAACGAGCTGAACTCAGAAAACTTGTTAAAGAATTAAATGAATTAACTAAAAAAGAAGATCCTACAAGATTAACAACAATGGCTAATGTTATGTTTGTAAAAGACGAAGATGAATATAACACTGTAACGGATACGATTGGCTACAACAAGTATTATGGTTGGTATAACGGTCAAGCTGAAGATTTCGCTGGCTGGATTGACGGATTCCATAAAACAAATCCAACTATTCCATTAGGTATCTCAGAATACGGAGCAGAAGGCATTCTGCAGTATCACACAAATGATCCGAAGGTAAAAGATTATACTGAAGAATATCATGCACTTTATCATGAGACTGTTTGGAAAATCTTTGAGGCTCGCCCTTTCCTTTGGTCAACGTATGTCTGGAATATGTTTGATTTTGGTGCCAATATCCGTGACGAAGGCGGCGTAAAAGGTAGAAACAATAAAGGGTTAATCACATACGATAGAAAGATTAAAAAAGATGCATTCTTTATGTATAAAGCTCATTGGTCAGATGAAAAGTTTGTTCATATTACAAGCAAACGCTTTGTTGACCGTGCTGATGATGCAATAAAAGTGAAAGTTTATTCTAACTGTAATGAAGTGACACTGTATATTAATGGTTCTGAAGTTTCAACACAGAACAGTGATAATCGTATCTTTACATTTGCAAACATTTCTTTACAAGATGGGTTGAATCAAGTTAAAGTCATTGCAGTTCACAAAGGCGAAAGCTTTGAAGATACAGCTACGTTTAATAAAGTAAAAGAACCAAATGAGAGCTATTTAGCCCCTGAAGAAGCTGGCGGTCCAGTAGCTAACTGGTTTGAAATGCCTGATCTTGATGATGTAGAAGTAGAAGAGCTAGCAATCACAGACGATGTATATTCCACACGTTGTACCTTTGGACAACTTATAGAAAATGATGAAGCCAAAGCCGTTCTAAAAAAATATATGCCAGGCTTTGAAGACCATCCTATGTTTGAAATGGCACAAGGATTCGTCGTTGAAGATATGGCTGAACTGGCTCCTGAAAAATTTAGTGAGAAAATGTTATATTCCCTAAATAAAGAATTAATCAAAATAAAAAAATAAGTTACTGAGATAGAGGCTGTCAATTGTGACAGCCTCCTTCTTATTACAAATGGGTAGTTTAATCAAACTAGCAGTTCTGAAGAGACTCTTATATCGCCTCCCCTTTATAACTACTATTCCTATCTTCACTTATTAAGAATAACACTAGCGATTCTCGTTAGGTGCTCTTTGGCTTCACTCGTGATATGACGATCATTTGTATCACGTTGAAGATGAGATACATAATTTTCAATAAAGCGTGTTGCGTTCTCTTTGGAACCTTTATCTAAATGGTGTTTGCTCTGTCTTAATAGATTTGTTAATTGCTTTACTGCTGGACCAGATACATCCCCTGATTCTATATAGACTTCCGTTAAATCTTTTAGTTCTGCCAAAAGTTCTTGGTCGTCTTTTTCATATGATAAACCAAATCCAAACCAATACTGATCACCAGCAGAGTTTGTGTAAGCATATGACTCATCTTCTAAATAACCAGGTATATCTCCTGCGCCATTTTCAATAGCTTCCATGCTTGCAGGAATTGTAAATGGTAATAAACCAATTGGATTAAATTCTCCTCTAATGACATCCCATAAAGCATCTGTCTTAACACCGAAAGTAGCAATAACAGCTGCCGCATTTTCTTCAATTACTTCAAATAACCATGGATTTGTCATACTAATTGTTGTAATCGTCGGAACTGTTTGCTGAATTTCTACAATTCTATCGACATCCTCAATTCCTGTTCCCGAACCAACTGTAATGACTACATTATTTTCCCACATTGATTGTACGGGTTGAACCCAAACAAATGCATGTGTTGCTTCATCGAGATTATCTGTCAATGTAATAGCGCCATCGTACTCTTCAATCAGATCCATTAACCCTGCAGTAATTTCAGCGTCATTGTCTGCTGTAGTGAACATCTCCACATAAAGTACAATGTCATCAATCTTCTCATCACGCAAAGGTAATACATTATCCTCATTTTTCATGAGTACTACTGATTTACGGTGTGCTACATCGGCCTTTTCTTGAGATTCTGGTCGATCTACAACTTCAAGAGCGTTCTGTGGATCTACATATGGATTTTCAAATAATCCTAATTTATACATTTCTGTAAGTAAGCGTGATACAGCTTCATCAATTCTTTCTTCCGGAACTAATTCTTGCTCCACTGTATCAATAATAGGTTGTGGATCAGAGTTACCAGAAATAAGATCGGTTCCTGCATTAATTGCTCTAGCAAATCTATCTACTTCAGGTAATTCTTCAAGACCAAATGCTCTACTATTAATCGCACCTGTATCAGAATTTATATACCCTTTAAAGCCCATTTCCTCACGTAAAAGATCATTAATAAACGCTGAGTTGAATGTAAAACCAACTTCTTCAAACTGTTGATCTTCACTATACCAAGGTAATCCTTGATCTGCACTTAGATCATTACTTGGAAACGAATAGTAAGGCATAAGGGAGCTAACACCTGCATCAATAACTGCTTTGAAAGGTACGATATGGTAATTCATTAAACTTCCTGGAGTTGGATATGGATTTCTTTTTCCTTCAGGAAAGTGAGGATCTAAACCATCTTCTCGAGCCCCTCCTCCCGGGAAGTGCTTAACTGTTTTTGCGATACTATTTGGCCCTAGTTCATCACCTTGGAACCCTTTCACTAAGGCATACATCATATCTGCAGCTAGTTGTGGATCCTCTCCGAATGTTTCCTCAATTCTTGACCATAGTGGGTCTGTTGCAAGGTCAGCCGTATATCCATAAATTTTGCGGATTCCCATTGCTCTCCATTCCTGTGCTGCAATTTCAGCAAATTCTCTCACCATATCTACATCACGTGTAGCCGCCATACCTAATTGTCCTGGCCAAAAGGAGTGTTGACCTGGTTCATCAACAACATCTGTATAATTAATAGATGGATGGTTACGAGGGTTAGATGTAACTACTACTGGAATACCTAATGGTTGCTTCTCTGCTAATTCTTGTAGTTGGTTCGTATATTGTGCTACCACATTAGCAGATTCAGTTGTACGGAAAATCGTATATCTCATACCTCTATCGACGATCAACTCGTCATCATCAGCTACATATTCTCCTCCATCAAGATCATGATTTATCCTATGTGTGTTTATGTTCATTAATCCTGCTTTTTGCTTAAGACTCATCTTTGAAACTAAGTTTTCAACACGTTCTTCAACTGGTAGTCTCCAATCCTCGTAAGGATCAAGTACACCATTACCATTTAAGTCTTTGAAAAATAGTCCATCTTCAGTAATAATATTATCTTCATTAGCAATACCAAGTTCAGCGTTTCCATCTAAGTCTATAAAATGTAGTCTATCGAAAGTACTGATAAATTCTTCATCACCTATACCGTCCGATGGTGGAACATAACCTAAATCTTCTCTATCATCCGCGGCTACAGAAATAGCTGGAACTACCAATGAGACTGCAAGTGTTGACATGATAACTTTTTTACATTGTTTTTTAATTTTAGTCAATTTTTTGTCTTGAATAAATTTGTACATTAGTACCTTCCTCTCCCTTGTTAATATTTTCACAATTTAAAACCATTAGATACTTATTCAAACTTAAAAAACAATCACCCCCTTCAAAATCTTTTTAACTATTTACCGACAAATTAATTTGTTTACAATACAAATTAATTTGTCAGTAATGTACCTTTTCTTTATTTGAAATTATTATTTTATTGACTAATAGCCTTTAAGTCGGTTTATTTAGTTTGTTAAGTATACAAATTACAATATGAATATTATGTTAATTGAAAACGCTTTTATTTACAATACCTTTTTAGAAGTTATTGCCTTTATAAGAAAATGGTCCTATTTAACACTACTAACCCTTTCAAATATCGAACTGTTGAAGCCGTGACCTCTAAAAAAGGCGTTCAGCCCTTCTAACCCCAACCAAAGGATTACTTCCTCGGTTATTTTGCCTTGCGTCATAAACAGTGATAAAAAGCCTAGTTCTCATGTATTAAGGTACTAGGCTTAAAGTGCTTAATAATGTTCAAATCAAAATTCAACTAATTCAAGCTATTCTATCAAAATATCTGGCAAAAATAACACAAGACTTGGGAAGAAGGCAATAAGTAGTAAAACAATGACCATAGCAGCATAGAAAGGCATCATTGATTTCGTTACTTTTTCTATTGATATTCTACCAATTGCTGAACCTACAAAAAGTACTGTTCCAACTGGTGGAGTTATCAACCCAACAGCTAAACAAAGGATTAACACGACACCAAAATGAACTGGATCCATTCCAATGCTGGTTGCAACAGGCAACAGAATTGGTGTTGCAATAAGGATAAGAGGAGCCATATCCATGACCATTCCTAGTGCTAATAAAATGACTATGATCATAAGTAGTGTAAAGAAATCATTAGGTGATAATGATAGCATTGTGTCTGCGACGATAGTCGGTACTTTCAATAACGCAAGCAACCATCCAAACGCTGAAGAAGCTGCAATTAAAAATAATACCATCGATAAGGTCTTAAACGTCCTATGCAAAATAACCCCAAATCTCGAGAGTGGAATATCACGATAAACAAAAAACGTAATGATGAATGCGTACAATGTCCCTATAGCAGCAGATTCCGTAGCGGTAAAGAAACCACTCACGATTCCCCCGATGATGATGACTGCCGTGAATAAACCTAACAGACCTTCACGAACTATTTTCGGTATTTCTTCTTTCTTTATAGGCTCACCTTTAGGGTGATTATTCTTAACGGCAATAACGTAGGCAATCACCATTAAAACTAAACCAAGCAATATTCCTGGAACTAACCCGCCCATAAATAAAGCAGCGACCGATACACCGCCGGCTGCAGTTGAGTAAATAATCATGTTGTGACTCGGTGGGATTAACACCCCTTGTGCGGCACTTGATATTGTCACACTAACCGAATAATCCTTTTTATAGCCACTTTTTTTCATCATTGGAATTAAAACCGAACCAACAGACGATGTATCGGCAACAGCAGAACCAGATATTCCACCGAAAAAGGTACTAGCTAAAACGTTTACTAGTGCCAGTCCACCTCTAATTTTACCAATGATCACATTTGAAAGATTAATTAATCTACGAGAAATTCCACCTTCATTCATAATTTCTCCAGCTAGAACAAAGAAAGGTATCGCTAATAATGAAAATGAATTTAACCCACCTACCATACGTTGCACAAGAGCTCCTAAATTAATATCTAAATACATTCCTGTAATAAAGGAAGATAAGATAAGGGAAAGAGCAATGGGCACTCTAGCTATTAGGAGGATTATAAAGCTACCAATTAAAAGAAAGATTCCCATCGTAATCACTCCTCACTTATATCTTCGTACTTCTCATGTAACCCTTTTTTAAATAAAAGCTCTATTCCATACACTAATACGAAAAAGCCAGAAACAGGTATTGCTGCATATAATACACTAGAAGGGACTCCTAAACCCGGCATAGAAGAGTTGTTCATTAAAATAGTAAACTCAAATCCATAATAAATGAGTACAATACCAAACATGATAATGAGTATTTTTGCTATATAATCAAATACGTCTTGTACTTTCTCTGGTAGCATTCCTACAAACAGGCCAACTCCAATATGAAGTTTCGCTCTAAATCCATAAGCAATCCCCATAAAACTTACCCATACAAATAACAGTTTAGAAAACTGTTCTGACCAGGCAGGTGTAGTACCTAGGAGTTGTCTTGAAAAAACCTGATAGATAATTGTTAAAGTCATTACTGTAAGTAGCGTTAAAGAAAAGAATAATTGCAGACGAGCAAGACCGTCTCTGATCCATTTTAACGTTTTCATACACCGATCCTCCTAACCATAAAAAGTGGGGTAGAAAAGGTCCCCACTTTCTCCAATTATCCATAAACTAATTATTGTTAATTCTCTCTAGCCACTCTGCAAATTGATCGCCATATTTATCATAAACGGGCTGTACAGCTTCTCTCCAAGGTGTCATATCGTCGATTTCAACGAGTTCACTTCCATTTTCGACAACTGCCTTCTGAGCTTCTTCTACTAAATTCGCCCATGCTTCACGTTGTACAGAAACAGATTCCAAAGCCGCTTCCCTAAATATTTCTTGGTCTTCTGCACTCAATTCGTTCCAAAGTTTCTCTGAACTTAGCAGTACTTCAGGTACCCCTTGATAACCATTGACAGTAAAATATTTAGCCACTTCGAAGTGATTAGATGTAAAATAACTTGGGAAGTTATTCTCTGCCCCATCAATTACCCCAGTTTGTAAGGCCGAATATACCTCACCATATTCCATAGGAGTAGCAGATGCTCCTAAAGAATTGATAATATCAATGGCTAAATCTGATTGTTGAACACGGATTTGTAATCCCGCTATGTCTTCTGGAGTTGTTACTGGACGTTGAGTGTTGTAAAAGCTTCTTTCCCCAGAGTCATAAAATGAAAGACCTACTAAGCTCGATCCTTCAAACGTTTCTAAGAGATCTTGACCAATCTCTCCATTTAATATATCCCACTTCTCATCTTCATCTTCAAATAAATAAGGCATAGCTAAGACACCGATATCATTTGAAAATTCACTTAGTGGAATAGCATTAACTCGAGTCAAGTCGATTGTACCTAACTGCAATTGTTCAATGACACTTCTTTCATCACCTAGTTGTCCACCAGCATATACTTCAATCTTATAGCGTCCGTCTGTTTTTTCCTCTACTAATCTAGCAAATTCTTTCGCACCAATTGTTGTTGGATAATCTTCCGGCTGATTTTCAGCTAGTTTTAATGTTACAGTTTCCCCAGCATCTCCCGAATCATCTCCCCCTTCTGAAGTACCGGTGTCACTGCTGCCACAAGCCGCTAAAACGCCTACAGCTAGAAACGTTGTTGCAAGTAATGATAATAACTTTTTACTCAACCTAATTTCCCCCTTTTAATTTTTAAGGCATAACCTTTTAACCACAACTATATATTTGTTTAATAAACAAATTAATTGTCGGTTAATTGCATTATAATTGTAAGCGTTTATCTAAATCAAGTCTTTTTTCTCCTAAAATATTCTAAGTTAGAAGCTACCAGTCTTCTCTGTTTTATCCTCTTTTCTAAAACCAATCAGCATAGCCAAGCATTCTTAGGTTTTCAGCAGACGTTTGTAGACATTCAAATGGATCCCGTCCGTACACTTGATCTTGCTCTACTAAGAAGTACTGGGCACCACTTTCAAGACCAGACTCAATAATAGCTTTCATATCCAAATTTCCTTCACCTATTTCAGCAAATTCTATCGTATTCGTAAAGATATGCATGAATTTAGCCATATCTTTAAAGTCTACTTCAGTTAGATCCATTTGACCTATGCGATAATCTTTCAAGTGTAATAAAGAAATACGTCCGGCATATTCCTTAATAAACTCAACGGGGTTTACTCCAGCTCTTTGAATCCAGTGAACATCTAATTCAAAACCTAATTTTGATGTATTGTTTTTCATGATATCTAATAAGTATTCTCCATCAAATTTCTGAAATTCGAGATGATGCGTATGATAATATAATTCAATACTATGCTCTGCTAATCTCTTTGCCATTTCTTCAGCTTTGCTAATGAACTCCATAATTTGTTCTTTACTACCCATTCTGTTTAACGGCATCATTCCAATACGTAAGTAGTTACATCCTAACGTCTCGCAATCGCTTACAATCTTCTCAAAGTCGTTTACCAAGGTTTCACCAGGTGCACCCGGCAACATTGGCTCAACAGCAGCCGAAAGGGCAGCAATGGTAATATTAAAGTCTGCACTCGCTCTCTTTAACTCTAATACATTCTCTTCAGTCATCGGAATTTGTGAAACCTCTACTGCACGATAGCCAAGTTCGCTTATTTTTCTCATCGTTTCATAAACACCTAATTCCTCCACTTTTCCTTTCAGCATCATCATTTGAACGCCGATCTTCCCTTTTTTCATTAGGTTATACCTCCAGTTTGATTTTTCTATTCTCCTCAGATGATCTTTGAATTGCATCGATCACTGTCATTGAAGTCAGTGCATCTCTAGCATGAACATAATCATCCGAATTGTTTAAAACACACGAATAAAAATGACTTATTAATTTAGAATGACTGGCACCGTAATAAAACTTAGTTCCAGGCATCTTCTTGTCTTCCACTAGTTCTTCTATCTTTCCATCTTCTCTTGTCATCAATAGTTTGCTGTCTTTAATCGTGAATCTTCCCTTTTCAAAAATTGCTTCAATCTCTACACTAGCATTCTCTGAATGAGCATTTGTTGCATAAAATAAACCTGTTGCTCCATTTTCAAACATAATATTCGCAGTGGCTGTGTCTTCTACTTCAATTCCGTAATCTAATAAGTGACTAATTGAACCTCTGATCGCCTCTATTTCACCGCCGATTAATTGCATCAAATCTAACGTATGAAGAGCTTGGTTAATCATAACCCCTCCACCCGCATACTCTATTTTTCCACGCCATGGTTTAGAGTCATAATAAGACTTTGGTCTATGCCAAGGAACGATCCCTTTTAAACCAATTAATTGGCCAAATTGTCCGTCAATAACCATCTGCTGTAACATTTCAAAAGATTCGTTATATCTATTTTGAAGACACACACATAATTTAACACTTTTATTATTTTCCTCTAACCTAACTAACTTTTCCCCTTCAGCTACGCTCAAACCTAAAGGCTTTTCCTGAAATACATGTATGCCCAACTCCATGCAAGCCTTCGTTACTGGATAATGAAGATAATGCGGCAAACAGTTATGGACACAATCGACTGGTTCTTTTTCTAGCAACTCATGATAATTTCTATAAAAATTTGCACCTGGCACCTTATTTTTTAATGATTCATCTATATCACAGACAGCTACTAATTCAACATTTGAGTTTGCTTGAATCGCCTGGATATGAATGGACGAAATATCTCCAAGCCCAATGACCGCTACCTTTAACATACGACCACCTCCTTTGAAATGAACTCATAACCAACTGGCTATGAGTTCGATGATTTCTCCTTACTACACTTCTCTTCACTACTGGTTTACTAGACTTTTTTCTTCTTCAATCTTTTTATTTAGTTCAGCTAAATATAGTTCTTCATCAATTGGAAGTTCTACCTCTTTTCCTAACCAGCTTGATAAATGAATCGCATTCGCTAATGCAACTCCGTGGATACCGTCACTACCTGGTGCAATTAAAGGCGTCCCATCCACGATATTTGCAGCGAAGTTTTCCAACACCGCGATATGTTGAGCCCCCCATACACTTTCGAATTCAAGAACTTCTTCACTGTACACATCTGAAACGTCGCCACCCATGAAGATTTTCATAACATCTTGCATAGACATCGAAGCACTCATTTCAGATTCAGGTGTATTCAATCGTTTAATCGTGATTTTCTTGCTATCATCAACTATGATTTTCCCTTTGTCACCCAATATCTCTAAGCGATCAGTACCGAGAACGTCATGCGTTGCTGTAATGAATACACCTGTTGCACCGTTGCCGTAATCAAGCAATGTTGTGACTTCATCTTCAACTGCGATATTTCTTTGATAACCATACTTCACATTGGAATAAACCTTTTTCGGCATTCCGCAAATCCATTGAAGCAAATCAATTTGATGTGGTGCTTGATTAACAAGAACCCCACCGCCTTCGCCTTCCCAAGTTGCTCTCCACGCACTTGAATCGTAATAGCCTTGTGGTCTCCACCATGTCGTAATAATCCAATTTGTACGACGAATCTTTCCAATTTCGTCACTATCAATAAGCTCTTTCAACTTTTGATAAAGTGGATTGGTTCTCTGATTAAAGAAAATACCAAATGTTACATCTGGTTTTGTTGCAGCAAATACATTTAATTCTTTTACTTGCTTAGTATAAACTCCCGCTGGTTTTTCAACTAATGCATGAATATCTCTTTTTAATGCTTCAATTCCCATCTCTGGGTGAAGGTAATGTGGTACTGTTGTAACAACAGCATCAACCTTGCCGCTTTCAAGCATATCAATATAGTTATCAAAAAATGGTACATCTGGATACTTCTCTGCACACATTGCTTTCTTCTCTGGATCAATGTCACATATAGCACCAATTACCATATTTTTTACTTTTCCTTCAGAGATAAATCCAGCGTAAGCTCCACCTTGTTGACCAATCCCGCTAATCCCTAACCTTACTGTCATCATTACTCCTCCTCATTTTCAATTTTATTTAGAATTTCTAGTAAAGCTTCATATTGAAGTTTGTATCCACCTTCTCCATCAAGCCCTTTGTTATCTTTAATTACATCAGAAGCATCCTCAAGCTCTAAATCTTTCAAAGAATCGAATAATACTAGATGCGGCTCAAGTGTTAAAAAGCCTTTGTAACCACTTCGTATAAACTGCGCTAGTATTTCCGGAATCTTACCTTCCCCCGTACCACATACAACATTTTGGCTATCTGTTGAAACCGCATCTTTAATATGAATATACACAATCTCATTTTTCAGTAAATCGTAACACCTCTGGGCATCTTCACCACATTGAACAAAGTTAGCAAAATCGAAAATCCCTTTAAAGCATGGCGAATTAACCTCTGTTAAAATTTCGTGGCAACGTCTTGCGATATCACCGTAGATATCCTTCTCATTTTCATGGACTAAGACGACTTCATACTGCTTTGCGATAGCTGTGAATTCTTTTATTTTGTTTATCACTTCCTCTTTATAGTGATCTGGATCCTCGCCTTTTGGAATATAAAAACTAAAAATACGAATATATTTACAGTTTAATAGATTAGCAATTTGGCTAAGCGAATGTAACATTTTCTTCTGTTTTTCAAATCCTTCTTCATCGTTGATAAATACTTTTCCAATCGGCGAACCTATTGAAGAAACATGGATCTCTTTTTCTTGCAATCTCGGAAGAACATTGTTTTTCACCTCATCAACGGTAAAATCACCAATATTCTTTCCATCAATACCTCTCAACGAAATATAATTCATCCCTAACTTAGAAACGACTTCAAGTTGGGTGTCAAAATCAGATGAGATTTCATCTGAGAATCCTGAAATTTTTAAATCTTTATTCATAAGTAATGATCCTCCTTCATCCTGCAATTACCTATTGTTGCAAGCATTAGGTAGTATTTATTTAAGACGTAAGCGACGATATACTTTCGCCGTTACGCCCACTTTCTTTTTAAAGTACCGACTAAAGTGGGAAACGCTTTCAAATCCACACTCAAAAGCGATGTCTTTTAATGGTTTGTCCGGTTCCATCTCAAGCAAATATTTGACTTGAGTTAACCGGCAACCCATGACATATTCCATAACTGTAAACCCTGTCATTTCTTTAAAAACATGTGAAACATAAGATTTACTTAATGTAAGTTCTTCTGCAATCATGTCTAACGTCAATTTATTCATATAGTTTTGCTGAATATAAGCCGCGATATTTTCCGCATGCTCTGCCTTGTCTACTTTTTGATGAGGCGTTATTGTGTATTCTACTTGACCAAGACGATGAACAATAATTAAAACTTGTAATAACAGGACTTTCATTTCAGTTTCTACCTGAATAGTGTTTGAGTCTGAATGGTTTTTCAGTTCATCTAGTCGCCTAAAAAGTTCTTCTAACCGTTTCGATTCAGCGTTTTCATTCGTTCGAATTAAGAAGTGGTGTAATTTTTGAAATGATTCAAGCAAATACAAGCTTCCCATTTCAGTTAGAACACCTTTAATCCACTGTGGCGAAAAATGTATGACACTACGAACGTACTCACTATCTTGACGGATATTAGGCTTATGAAGTGTCATTCCATCCATTAACAACAGGTCACCCGGCTTTAAGTCATAAATTTGATTATGAATTAAGTACCTGCATGATCCCGCATGAAAGAAATATATCTCATATTCTTGATGTGAATGATAATCAAACGTATACTCATTTTGGCCATGCATCCTGTAATGGGCTATCAGCGTTTCATTCAAATAACTCATTCCTTCCAATGAAACTATCTTCATTATAATAACAATATTAGAACATTACATTGCCTCAAACTGCCTATTTTATACTCAAAATTGACTGAACGTGCTTTTTAATATCTACTTATATTGAAGGATATATAATTTTAATAGTTTTTCCCTTCTAATAGAAAGCACCTAACACCCTTAGGCATTACGTGCATGAATTTTCTTCTTTCTTACATAGTTTAAACAACGAAACAACCTCTTTCTTGGTACAGCTTTACAGAACATCGTGACAGTTGTCACTAAAAAAAATAGATTTCATAAACCCAAAACCCTACAAAAATCATTAAACCTAGACTTACATTAATCCAGCCAAACACAAAAGCCGTTTCCTTTTCTTTTTCTAATTTATTACGCTTTAAAATCTTGACATCGAGAATTAAAGCCATCACTCCTGAAAATACAAATAAGAGAACCGTAATGAAAAGTATTCCGTCTTGATGCATGAATCCTTTATCTCCTCTCTACTCATATTTCATACCAACCCGCTTGATGCTGACTGTCGTTTTTACATCGACTGGTAAATCTTTATATAATTCATGCCACTTCTCTTTTGTTCCAATATTTTCATTCCAATAACTTCGGTGTTTTGCACGGACATATTCACCAAAACCGAATATGTCTGACTGGTCATTTTGGGTTGTCTGAATCAATTTCATAAAGCTTTCTTCTGCATTCTTTCCAAGTTCCTTTTCTAATTCTTCTATCATTTCCTGGTTCAGCTCGAATTCCTCTTCACTCAGTACTTCATTTATTTCACCATCAACATGAACACGAACTTTTATATGTGGAAGTTCGTTATTCATTTCGATGTCAATTTTTGACTTCCGCTTTATTGCATTAAACATTATCGTCGCATTATGTTGCGGGAATGGAAGTAGCACAGAATAACCACCTGGATTAATTTCCATAATTGCCATATAGCGACCTATCTCTAACGCTTTCGTTGTACCAATCAGCTTTCTCTCTTGAAAATAAGCGAGACCTGAAATTTCAAGGTTTCCATCTTCTTTAAGGCTTACATAAGGAAGGATAGGCTCCTGTCCCAAACTTAAACTTTTGCTCCAAAACTTTCCGATATACTCATCAGGAAATTTCCCAATTCTAATCGCCTCATCAATCGCTGATACTAAATATAATGAAGGAATCCTTTCTAATTCAGGATCAATCCTCATATATTTAGAAGCCTCTTCTTCGGAAACAATTAACCAAGCTGTTCGTCTTATTTGAGGATTTCTTTTCAGAAAGTCCCCGTACTCCAAACCAGCTTTAGCGAACTCTTCACTTACAATCAAAACTCGTAAGTGCCCTAAAAACAGTGGTAAAGAAACTTGTTGTTCGAGATTTTCCCAGGCATCTTCAATGGTTCGCCCTGCAACCTCCACCACTTTTATAGTTTCTTTCCCACTTTGACCCGTCTCACCACCTGTACCTAACGGAAGTTTTCCCGGAATGGCTATTTGAACATTTAATCTAACCGAGTATTCTATGGGATATGGGGTATCAGTTTCATGCGTAACTTCGGCTTCCTGTTCTACTTCTTCTTTAGAAGGTAGGTCAAATGCTATCCCTAATACATTAGCTCTTTGTTCAATATCGGTGTAGTCCCAACACCCGCTTAAGAACGCGCCCATAAAAAGAAGCAAGATGCTAAGACATACCTTAACCATATTGGTCGACACTCCCTCCGATTCCTTTCTTCCTTTTTCGTTTGCGAACCCATGCTATAACAAGTAGCAAGCATGGATAACCCAATGTAATAATAAGGCCAGCCATCCCAACGACTTTAATCAATTCGTACACTTCTACTATATTGCGTGGAAGAGAAGATATAAAAAAAATAAACGGAAGAAGTAAGAATGAAAACATTTTATGGTCTCTAAAACGAAACAGTTGCTTTATACCATAGATACATAAAAAATAAGAAGAGAATATAGTAGTATAGACAGCTGTCACCCAAACAGCTAAGAAGGCAGCATCTAACCTTTGGAGGATCTCGCCTGGTAATGTTGTTATTCTAGTTAATTCTATAGTTGGCCAGAGTAAGGTTTTAATCTCTTCTGATCCAAAAACAGCTACAGTAGCGATCACCATAATTAAATAAAGTCCCCCTCCCATGATAATTCCCCACGTAGCAGCTTTTAACGCCTGGTGTGTTTCTCTCATCGCTGGAATCACAATCGTTAAAATAAAGGACATTTGAAACATCGCTGCAACTAATAGTATTCCTATCATTGGATTCGTTGGAGTGTTTCCTATAATCGGCTGAAGATAAAGGACATTTGCATGCTTCAATGAAACAGCACTAATGAATAAAGCAGGGGCTAAAATTAAAGGAAAATAAAAATGGTGTATATATGCAAATGTTGTAATATTGTTACGTACTGAAAGGGCAACTATAATGAGTATTGCTAACGTCGTAACTTCTAATGGGGTTTCACTTAGCACGGTGGTTCTTACCACTGCACCGAATTCTCGGGCATAAAGAGCTGTTAAGACAGCCAAATACCCAATAATCAACAAGCTAAAAAAGCGTGCTAGCCATTTACCAATAATATCTTCACTATATTGAAAAATAGACTTTCCTGAAAACCAATTTCCGAGTCGACAAATGACATAAACCGATAAATAGGCAACAAGAACTCCTAGTATAGTAAGGAGCGGAGCAGCTGTATCTCCAAATTCAACTGTTCTTCTTGCAATGGTTAACATACCCGTTCCAATAATGGTACTAGCTGTTATGATCGCTGTTTGGATCACTGTTATCTTTTTTGGAAACTCCATTTTTCTTATCCCACCTTTTATAACCGCCTTGTAAATCTAGTGGATTGCTTTGTTCTTGATTAAATTCTTCAACAATATCATCACCTAAGCGATCTTGATTTCGCGGATGAAACTGTCCAGGTCGTTTTGGCATTTTCCAAAGTGGCATCCGCACAAGAGAATCTTTCATCCCTTGAAAATTGCCTGGGACGATGGGTGTCAAATAAGGGATTCCAAACGATTTTAATGAAAGAATATGATTCATGATTAAAATAAACCCGAACATCAAACCAATTAATCCAAAAATACCTGAGAGAATGACCAATGGAAAACGAAGCATCCTGAGCGCAATTGCGGCGTTATAAGCTGGTGTTGCAAAGGACCCAATTGTTGTTAATGCAATAACGACAACCGTAATCGGGTTAGCAAATCCAGCTTCTACTGCTGCCTGTCCAATAATTAGAACCCCTACGATTGAAAGGGCACCACCTACTTGTTGCGGCAATCGAACCGTTGCTTCTCTAAGTACTTCCATCGCTATTTCCATAAATAAAACTTCCATAATAGTCGGAAATGGAACTCCTGCTCGTCCGCTCGCTATTGCCACAGCAAAGTCTGTCGGAATTAATTCAGGGTTAAAAGCAATAATGGCGACATAAAAAGACGGAAAAAATAACGCAAACGACAACGCTAAAACACGAAGCATTCTGAGTAAACTACCCATTATAAAACGTTCTGTATAATCTTCAACTGTCTGAAAAAACTGGGCGAACACAGCAGGTGCAATAAGCGCAAAGGGAGAACCATCAGAAAGGAGAACGACTTTTCCCTCTAACATGGCTGAAACGGCTTTATCAGGTCGCTCTGTATTTTGGATTTGCGGAAACGGAGACATGTGATTGTCTTCGATAAATTGCTCAAGATAGCCTGAATCGGCAATGTTATCGATATCTATTGCGGCTACTCGGTCCTTTACCTCTTCAACGAGTCTAGGGTCAGCAATTCCCTCTATATAACATAAAGCTACATTTGTTTTCGTTAAGCGGCCAACCTTCATCGATTTAATTCGAAAGTCTGTAGTCTGCAATCGATAACGCAAGAGGGCAAGGTTAGACTGCAACGATTCAATAAATCCTTCACGGGGACCACGAATGACTCGTTCGGTATCGGGATTATCAATAGATCGCTTGTCAACATTCCGGTTTCCAAAGAGAAAGGCTTCATTTAATCCTTCAATTAAAACGACGGAATTCCCCTCCATTACCGCTTGTAAAATGGCAGGAATTTGCTCTTCTATTTTAATGTCCGCACGAAAAAGGACTTCATTAAATAATATATCCTTTAGCTCTTCTCGTTCAATTTTTTGGTGATCCAAATGTCTAGGTATGTACATAAAAGACTTTAATGTTTCTTGAACATCTTCCTTGCTATTAAAATTTTCAAAGTAAGCCATTGCTGCTTTAAACTTCCCAAAAACATGAAAACGTCTAATAGTAAAATCGTCGTTCACACCAAGTAACCGTTCAATTAAATCAATGGATTCATTCAATTCTTTGCCAATGCACTTATTTTGATATTCATCTATCATTTGGTCTGGTGCTTTTATGACTTTACTATTTTTCATTTTCCGTATCTTTCTAGGCTTGTTATGTTTCATTCTCAATTAAATTAACCCTCCTTTAAGGTGACGGAAAACGTTAACGATTTAAGAGAAATTGCTCCCTGAAATTTTTCAAATAATAAACTGCAACCAAACTGAGTTTTTTTATTTTGTCACTGCCATAGAAAAATATTCCTATCTGATTATTCATAAACCTATCCGAACTATCTAGATTTCAAGAAACCAACCTGATTCTACAGAAACGAACCACCTTCTAAACCTACAGAAGAAAGAGTACTCCCATAATAGAAAAACTCCTTCTTCGACGTAATTTACTTACTACAGTAAGACGGTTTGACCCTTCTTTATATTCCAAATTCCATTTTAATTTATAACTCGTAAGTATTTGTTGTGATTGGATAAAGCATGTTTTACTCCTAATACTTCAACATTGTAAGTGTTTACAAGATGGATTATACTGTCTTTGACTAAAACCAAACAGGACTATATTTGCTTTTCCTGACTAATTCGATACGAAAGGATAATAATTTTATATGAGCATTCAATCTCATTCAATAGCAACCGCCAGCATGACCATTTTTCACTTAACAGATATAAATACACTTGTTTTAAATAAAAACGGTTCTATTAATTTGTCATATGAACGTAATCCCATACCTGATTTTTTAGTCGATATCCATCAAAAAGATCTCGCTATTCTTCAACTCCGGACTAAACAGCAAGTAACCCAATGCGGTATGTATACGAATGAACTTGGTCTTTCCTATTTAGCCTACTCTTTTACCATTGAGCAAGACACAACTATGTGTTTAATTATTGGTCCTTTTCTAAAACAAACCCCCGATATAAATCGACTTTCAGCTACTTACAAATTAGACCAAAAAAAGCAAATGAGCTTAGGGGAGTTTTTTCAAGCACTAAAATTAGTGAGTCCTTCAAGAGTTCAAAGTATTTCAAACTTGATTAAGCTAATGGGGTCAATCGACCAAGTTCCGATTCAAAACTTAGAAGTGTCACAGAAACATGAAGAAAAATCTCATCTGAGTAAATTCGTACAAAAACAGGATGAGACCAATATAGAGTTAATTGAATTAAGATATAAATTGGAGAAGGAATTAATGAGAGCGGTCGAGAAAGGGGATTCACAAAAAGCTAAGGAGTTTTTTTTAAAGACAGGCAATTTATTTGATTTTGCTGACCGTTTTCCAAATCAGCCGGTAAGAGCAATGAAAAATATATTGATCGTGTTGAATACAACCTTTCGCATTTCTGCGGAGAAGGGAAAAGTTCATCCTTTCTTTCTACATCATATTTCAGAAAAGTTTTCTATCAAGATTGAGCAAATCAATAGTATCGATCATTTAAATAAACTAATTATACAAATGTGCGAGGAATATTGCGAGCTGGTTAAGCAACGATCCATCACTAAATATACGTTATTGGTGCAAAAAGCTATTCACTTTTTAACCATTCATTATAGTCAGCCATTTGATGTGAATGAAATCTCTCAATATTGCCTCGTACATCCGTCTCACTTATCACGTCAATTTAAAAAAGAAACAGGGATGACTCTTACTAATTTCTTAAACCAAGTTCGAATAGAAGAAGCGAAAATTTTATTAAAGCAACATCGGACATCAATTGATTGGATCGCGGGAGCCGTTGGCTATGATGATGCTGGGTATTTCGCCAGAATTTTCAAAAAGACTACGGGAATAACACCTACAAAGTATCGAGATGCTCACTAAGAAAAAACTACTTTAAAGTTAACTTATTGGGTGTTCTAACATATACTCCCAATTTCTTTGCATCCACTTCCTAAAAGCTCCCATTAGTAATGTTACCTTAGGAGCTTTTGGAAATTTTTTCTGGGCATTTACTTCCAAGGTCCTAATAATATTCTTTTGAAAATTCTTTTAAAAAACCACTTGCTATTTAAAGCGCTTTCATCTATGATGAATCCATAATTAGTTTGTTGCGTAAACAAAATAAACTAATTATAAACAAATAATGCATCGTTCTATATTTTCTATTAGGGGGAAAACAAAATGGCGACAGTAACAGTAAATCACGAAGAAAAGTACCATACGGCGAAGAAATGGCAAATAGGATTTTTTGCATTAAACAACACTGCTACAAACCTTTATATGTTTTTGATGTTGTTTGTTTCATACTATGCAACTGGAGTTGCCGGGTTAACAGTTGTCGTTGTAAGTACAATCTTAACGTTTATGCGGATTTTTGACGGCATTACCGACCCAATCATTGGCTATATCATTGATAAAACTGAATCTAGATTCGGTAAATTTGCTCCATTAATGGTTTTAGGAAATATCATCTTAGCTGCGACTGCTTACATTACATTCACATTTACACATTTGATGCCTGATTCACTGCAATTTGCCTTTTTCGTAGCGATTCATATTATTTATATAATCGGTTATACATTCCAAGCAGCTTGTACGAGAGCGGCACAGACGGTTTTAACAAACGATCCAAAGCAACGTCCACTATTTGCTATTTTTGATGCCACATATAATGCTGTATTATTTACTGGTGGACAAATGTTTATAGCTATTTATCTTGTAGGAAAACATGGCGGCTTTACGTTACCTCTTTTTTCTGAATTGAAATATTATATCATTATCATTAGTGCTATCTTCACTTGTTTTGCTGTTATCGCCATAAAAGGGAAAGACCGAAAAGAATATTACGGGTTGGCAGATCAAAACGTTAAAACAAGCTTCCGTGATTATTGGCCTGTTTTAAAAGGGAATCGTGCCTTACAAATGTTAGTTTTAGCTGCTTCTACAGATAAACTAGCAAACATGATGCCTAGACAAGCAGCTGTTGGGGTTATGTTCTTTGGCATCTTATTAGGGGATTATGCGTTAAGTGGTACGATTGGGTTAATTACATTAGCTCCAATGCTTCTCATCACATTTTTTGGAATTGGGAAAGCTCGAAAAATTGGTCTAAAACGTGCCTTCGTTATGGGAACGTGGATAGCATTACTCTTTTTTGGTGTAACGACTATTTTCTTACTATCCATTGATTCAACTACCATTTCTTTAACGAGCATTGGATTAGTAACAGTTGTATTTTTAATTTTATATAGTTTAGCACAAGGTTTTCAAAGTTTAACGGGGAACATGGTTATACCGATGATTGCCGATGTTTCTGATTATGAGACATATCGAACAGGCCGTTATGTACCTGGGATGATAGCCACAATTTTCTCTTTTGTCGATAAATTTATCTCTTCATTAGCACCAGCAATTGTTGGTTTTGCGGTAGCGCTTATTGGTTATAGAGATTCATTCCCAGAAGTGGGAGAAGCTTTAACACCTGCATTACTTTTAATGTCCTTATTTTTAATGTTCGGTATCCCAATGATCGGTTACATTATTTCATTAATTGCCATGAAATTTTACCCTCTAGATGATAAGAAAATGGAAGAAATTCAAAAAGCCATTGCGGACATAAAAAAAGAAAGCAAAGAAGCTGTTTAGACTCAACTTAACTAGTAACAGGCTCATACATGGAGCCTGTTACTAGTATGTCTTAACAAGAATGAAAAATATAAGATACACCCGAATGATAGATCGAGTGTATCCTTAATAACATTTTTTATACGAACCATACTAGCACACTTAATTTATTTGGAAACACTTTACCTTTATTTCTATTAATTGATTTGATATCTAACTCCTTACTTCTAGAAATCAGTTTTGTTCTAATTTAAGCAGAAAGATCTGCAGAAATCTTCTTAAACTTCTCATCATCTAATAGATATCCATATTTAAAGATAATAAAGCAAATGACGCATGCAATTGCTGGTAGAAGTGCCATAATTATTTTGAATCCAAATAATGTTTCAGGAGATTGTGCTACATTAGGAACGTAACCAATTAGCGCTAACCCCATTGCCGCTCCCCATCCTGCAATAGCTTGCGATAATTTACGCATAAAGCTGTACAAAGAATACGTTGTTCCTTCCTGTCTAACTCCTGTTTTCCACTCACCATAGTCAATAACATCAGAAATAAAAGCCCAAACAAGAATATTTGGAATCATAATCCCCTGCATACCAAGCCAAAGAAGAAAAATAACGATTACCGGAGTAGTTGGTAGTAGAAACAATCCACCAAAAGCAATGAAACCAATTAAAAAACCACATAATGTAACATTCTTTTTCCCAAACCTCTTTGTGAACGTAGGTATTAATGGGATTATTACAAATAATGATGCGATATTGATCATGTTATATACAGGGAACAACATTTCATTTTCTAGATTATAAGTAAAGAAGTAAAGTGCAACAGCTTGATTTAATAACATTGCCGATAAGATAAAAAATGACATAAGTGAAAGCGCCATAAATGGTCCATTTTTCAAAGTTCGTGATATCATCTTCCAGCTCATTTTTTCTGGTTTTACAGATTTATTAGGTTGAATCCGTTCCTTTGTATTTCTATATGCTAAATAATAAAAGATGAGTGCGAGTACTCCAATGATAGCAATTACAACTGGATAACCAATTTGTTGACTTGGAAAAAGCGCTATCATCGGAACAATAAGTACCCCTACAACAAACATCCCCACTTGTTGACCTAAACCACGAAATGATGCTAATGAAGACCTCTCTACTGGATCCCTAGTCATTACAGATGCCAGTGAACCGTATGGAATATTAACCGCCGTGTAAGCCATCCCAAAAAGGATATAGGTAACATAGGCATAAGCAAGTTTCCCAGAATCAGATAAGTCTGGTGTAGTGAACAGTAAGACCGCCAATATAACTAGAGGGAATCCTGCCCATTTTAGGTACGGTCTAAACCTCCCATTTTCTCCGTTTTTCCCATAACGGTCTATAAGTGCCCCCATCATAGGATCAGTAAATGCATCAAAAATTCGTGCGACTAAAAATAATGTACCTACTGCAGCTGCCGTTATTCCAAAAACATCTGTATAAAAAATTAATAAATAAGTAGACACCATTGAAAAGGTTAAATTATTTGCCGCATCCCCCAGTCCATAAGACATTTTTTCTTTTAGTTTTAATTTCGCCACTATAATCCTCCTAAACCACTTGAAATCGTTTTCAAAAATCATTATAATATATTATCTCCTTTTTATTTAGGACTATAATTGCAAAATCAGGACTATCTAAACAACTTTTATATTATTCTACAAATTCCACAAAAAAATCCAGATTCACATTTCTTAAACAATCGTAAGAAACATGAATCTGGATACTGTAAGTTAACCCCAATTAATTTTAAATTCGCTCAGAAAAAGTAACCATTCTAGTACATAATCTTCGGATTAGAGCTTCTTCATGACTTATTACCAATACCCCAATCTTGCGTTGCCTAGCAATTTCTAATACAGCATGCCATATTTGAGCTTGTGTAATCGCATCAAGCATTGTCGTCATTTCATCTGCAATAAGAAATCGTGTACCGGTACCTAGTGCTCTAGCAACGCAAAAACGTTGCAATTCACCACCTGATAATTCATTAGGCCAGCGAGTAAGCCATTCTTGTTTAATACCTAAAAGATCTAGAAGTTGACCGTCTATCTTGCCACCTTCATGTAAGACCTTCTCCATACGCCATTTAGGGTTGACACCCTTTTCAGGGTGCTGAAACACAAGCTGTACCGGCTGATAACCCCTTTTTGGTAACGGAGAATTGTTTAATGTAACCGTTCCTTCCTTTTGCTGTTCATATCCTGAAAGCACCCGTGCAAATGTTGTCTTCCCACATCCACTTTTTCCGCTAAGACCTACAATCTCACCCGCATCAATTGTATAATTAAAATTTCTGAAAATCCATCGGCTCCTATCATAAAAAAAACCAATATTGTTTGCTTTAAGTTGCATGAAAACACCTCACCATTCCACCTCGAACTGTTTTGACAGCTGGCATTTCACGAGAGCATTGTGCAGTAGCAAATGCGCATCGTGGTTCAAATAAACATCCTTTAGGTAAGTCGTGAGCTTCGGGTTGTGAACCAGGAATAGGTAAGAATTCATTTTGTGGAAGAGCTCTCCATAATGCCTTTGAATACGGATGGCGCAATGCTTCACCTTTCCCGTAAAAATCTTTTACTAATGCGATTTCTACAGTTGTACCTGCATAAAAGACTGCAATTTTATCCGCTATACTTAATGCAGAATCAATATCGTGAGTAATAAGCATAACCGCACTCCCATTGTCAGCTAATTCTCTAATAGAAGATAAGGCCTCTTTAACGACTGCCGGATCCAGCCCAGGAGTAGGTTCATCAGCAATAATCACTTTCGCTTCACTGATCACTGCTGTTGATACTAAGACTCTACGTGTCATCCCTCCAGATAGCTGAAAGGGATACAGCTTTTCAACATTTCTGTCTAAACGATACTGTTTAAAAACTCTGCGTTGAGCGCCTGCCGCATCTTGTTTCTTTGCAGCTAACCTTACTTGTGCTCCTGTTTTCATTAATGGATCTAAGAAATTCACAGATTGTGGAACAAGAGCAATTTCACCACTCTGCAAATTAGTACGCTTTTTCTGAGTAAGCTCATCTCCATCATATTTAATCGTACCACTTATTTTTGCATTGCTTGGTAAGATTCCAAGAATAGCATGAGCTAATAGACTTTTCCCAGATCCGCTTGATCCAACAACGGCCACAACTTCTCCTTCATCAATTGACATTGTTACGTTATGGATGACTTTTAAATCGCTTTTTTTAAAACCCTTTGAATATTGATTAAAGGATATAGACAATTCATCAACTTCAAGAAGAGGCATCTTTTTCACCGTCCCCTATTTGATCTATTCATGTGCTCGATGTGGGTCCAGCATGATTCGTAACTGTTCTCCTATCACATCAAACGCTCTTACAATAACTAACAAACAAAGCCCTGGGAAAAAGGCAAGCCACCACATACCTGTAGATAAGTATCTCATCGATTCTGAGAGAATAATCCCAATAGCGGGTTGATGAGGAGACAATCCCATTCCTAAAAAAGTGACTGCCGCCTCATGTAAGATTGCATGCGGAAACAGTAAAAATAGACCAACTAAAAGCTGTGGTATGAGGTGAGGCAATAGATGCACCCTTGCAATATACCAGCGCGATTTCCCTAAACGTTTCGACATTTGTACATATTCCGCTGAGCGCAGCTGCATCACTTCTGCTCGAATGACTCGCGTCAAACTTGGCCAATGAGTAAGAGCAAGTCCTATAATCACACCTTTTGCTCCTCCCCCCATCGCAAAAGCTATTAAAATTAAAATGACCAAATGAGGAACACTTAAAAACAAATCAACTAACCATGAGATAATGCCATCTACCACTTTGCCCATAGTTGCAGCCATTATTCCTAACGTAAGGGCAATCATCACACTTGCCGCTGCAGCGACTAAGCCGACAGCAATACTTAACGTCAGACCTTTCATAGTTCGTGTAAACATATCTCTACCAAGCCAGTCAGTTCCAAAAGGATGAGCAAGCATTGGTCCTAAGTTACGGTACTCTAAATTCGTAGCAATCTTCTCATTACTAAGAAAAAAACCACCAATGATAACGCTAACTAACAAAAGTGCAAGTGCCACTATAACAACGATACTTTTTTGCCTTTGATTTAATAGAAAAGGCAATGTGAGAAGATGCTTGGTCTTTACTAAAACGTTCATAGCCCTCTCCTCTCCTTTACCCGCGGATCAACAACTCGATAAATCACATCAGCAATGAGATTTCCTACGAAGACAAATAAGGCACTAAAGATGACGACTCCTAAAAGAAGCGGGACATCTCCCCGAACCCCTGCTTCAACTGTTGCTTGCCCTAATCCTGGATAGGAGAATACTTGCTCTGCTAATACAGCCCCACCAAATAATTCACCAAAGGCTGCAAACTGAAGTGTAATAGCTGGTAAAGCAATGTTACGCAACCCATGTCGCCATAGTAAAGTAAAACCTTTCTCCCCCCTCGCTCTAGCAAACAAAATATAATCGCTTGAGAGGACCTCAATTAACTTTTCCCTTGTGTGTAATGCGACATTGGCTACCCCAATCATACTTAATGTTAACGCTGGTAAAATCAGATGTTGAATTCGTTCAACAAATGTAACCTCCTCAGCAAGAACCCCTGCTGGGACCCCCATTCCTATCGGAAACCAACCTAACCAAACAGCGAAAATAAGTAGGACCAACATTCCCATCCAAAATGTAGGAGTTGACGCTAACGTGTAACAATACCATTTAATGATTCTATCTAACCAAGAACCTCTTTTCATAGCCGCGACAATTCCCAATACAAAACCGATGATTCCAGATAACACCCAAGCTGTCATCATAAGAGCTAGTGAATTAAGAAATTTTTCGCTTATCACTTCTGATACAGGTCGGCGATAAATCATCGATGTTCCTAAATCACCTTGGAATACAGCCGTACTCCAATGAAGAAATTGTTGAGCTGGAGTCTTATCAAGGCCCCAATTCTCTGCAATTTGTTCCCGTTGTTCTGGACCAACGTTCATCATGTCTGCACCAATATAGGCTTGAATAGGATCGACTGGTGAATAACTAATGAGTATAAAAGAAAACAAACATACAGCAATTAAAAGCGAGGCTAGCCTAATACTTTTTTTCACCAAGTACGAGAGTATCGTCCTCACCTGCACTATTACTCGTTCCATTTCCACTCAACTATATTATCTGTAATAGGCCAACCATGAGCATGAGGTTGAATTTTCTGCTCGCCAATATCAAGCTTTTCTGATACTAAATACAGGTGATCGATATTTACAAGCCACGCCCACGGTGCATCTCCTATTGCACTGAAACCCGTTTGACCATCCCATTGGGCTTTTTGCCAATATTCAATTGCCTCTTCCTCACTTTTCGCAGCTATTGCCTGTGTTAAATACTCATCTACTTTTGAATTGGAATAATACCCAGGATTAAACCACTCTATTCCAATATTGTCTCCACCATAGACATGATAGATTTCCAAAGGATCGTGGCTACCCCATCCCATTAGTACAGCATTTGAGTGCATCAATGACTGTATTTCATCCCAGCTTCTGCCTTCAGTTATTATATTAATGCCTAATGGCTTAATCATATCAGCAACTGCAATGGCAAGTGATTGTCTTGTCACATCACTTGCTGGATAAAGTAGGGTAAATTCGGCTTTCAATGTACCTTTTTGAAGGATTCCGTCTCCATTTTCATCAACCCACCCTGCTTCAGTTAAAATCTTTCGTGCTAGCTCCATATCGTTATCCTCAACCACTGTTTCTGGATTCCACCAAGGAAGTTGATCCGCAACAGAATATCCAGGAGTTCCACGCCCTTCTAAAACCCCATCAACTAGTCCCTGTCTATCAATTGCTATATTTATTGCCTGACGAATGGCTAAGTCTGCTGTTACATCATTCCCAATTGCAAGTCCATCTTCTGTTACTTCTCCTGAAGATACATATGGAAACATAATGCCCCGATTGTCGACACTCTGAATTGATTCTAGGCGCATACCAGGAACGTCCTGCATGCTAAAAGCTGCTGGAATAGATACCATGTCAACTTGTCCCGATTTCGCCGCACCAAAAGCAGCATCCTCATTTAAAAATAAGAAGGTAACTTTCTCAAAATATGGTTTTGTGTCATAATATTCTAGATTTGCTTCAACAATGATCTGTTGTCCCTTATCCCACTGCACTAGTTTATATGGACCTGAACCTATTGGGTTTGTAGCATAGTTTCCACCATATGCATGTTCAGGCACTATTCCCATCGTTAATAACGACTGAATAAAAGTAGATCTAGGTTCTTTTAGGTAAAAGGTTATCGTATGTTCATCCAGTGGCTTAACACTCTCAAGAATGCTTAGGTCTATCACAGATCCACTAGCTTTCGCTGTTTCAAAAGTAAACTGTACATCTTCTGCTGTTAATGGCTCTCCATCGGAAAACCTGACATCATCTCTGATCTCCACTGTCCATTCCAAACCGTCACTGCTAATTTCATAACTAGTTGCAACATCATACGAAATCGACAAATCACTGTCGCGCTTTAATAATGTACTTTGAAATAGCGGCGAACCGTAGCGTCCCCATCCTGTAGTAGGATCAAATCCAGCTTCCGGTTCCGGTCCAATAGCTAAAATCAACTCTTCTTTTTCATTCGAATTAGCAAACTCTTCCGTAGTATTAGATTGCGTACATCCGCTTATAAATAGAATAACTACTAGCAAATAGATAAATATAAGTCCCTGCTTTTTCAATTCCTTCACTCCTTTTATTAACTATCCATCAGTGTACTTAAAATATTAGTTGAACACTACTAAAAGTTTAGATAGCATTACGAGTGGCACCTTAAAATACCCCGTAGATTACTGGTGAACCTTCTTCTTCGGCAGCTGTTCATATTGCTTGAGTCCATTCTAGTTATTTATATTAAATTGCCCCTACAGCATACCCTCTTTCTAGTGCCTTCTCTAACATTTTTCATAGATACTAGTGCCAATTTCTATCACTTACAATTAATTTGTTTACAAAACAAACTAATTGTTTTTACTTTATCATATTACCTTTTCACCGTCAATTTGTTTTAGAGACTTCAATAAATGATACATTAGCATCTTCATACTTCGATTGATTTTTGCCATAAACTACTTCTGTTAATAAATACACTATCGGAGTAATACTGTTTAGCAATTCACGGTAACTTAAACTATTTTTCATTCTATTTAATGTTTCTTCGTTTTCCCAAATGCTTATTAACTCATAATTAAATGGGGAATGTCCAGTATTTGGCTCTAGAAAGTCCACCTTTACACATCCAGCATATTGATAATATGAAATCAGATTCTTCTTTCCATTGTTAAGCAACTGCTCTTCTAAACCTTTTTGACAACGTAAAGTAACCACTTGAACAAACATCACACCCCTCCTCATTCCCTTTGACTTGAAATTAAT
The DNA here is from genome assembly GCF_036663575.1 of Halalkalibacter flavus. Classification (NCBI taxonomy): domain Bacteria; kingdom Bacillati; phylum Bacillota; class Bacilli; order Caryophanales; family Bacillaceae; genus Halalkalibacter; species Halalkalibacter flavus. Next base: position 4,257 of record NZ_JAWRVK010000031.1, on the reverse strand, counting down.
ATAAAGTGGCCCTACTGGAGAATCGTAAAAAAGAGGAGTGTCCCAAAAGTCCTTTTTGACCTTTTGGGACACTCCCGAAGCTTAAGACACTCTATTTATTCTTTCATAGCTCTACTTTTCCAATCTCCTAGTCCTAAATTATCCAAGTAGTTCTTTGAAATTCTTCACAACATTCTCAACCGAGAATCCATATTCCTTAAGCAAAATGTTAGCAGGTCCCGATGCTCCAAATTGATCAATCGCAATAACGTCACCTGCATCACCAACATATTTACTCCAACCAAGGGATGATCCCATTTCAATTCCAAGACGAGCCTTAACATGCTTCGGTAACACTTGCTCTTTATACTCCACAGACTGTTTGTCGAAACGATCCCAACTTGGCATACTTACTACAGATATGAAAATATTTTCTTTTTCAAGTTCTTTTTGCGCTTCCATTGCAAGAGAAACTTCAGAACCTGATGCTAGCAATAAACCACTAACATCTCCTTTTGCTTCTGATACAACATATGCACCTTTTTTAACTCCTTCATAGACAGATTCTTGATCCATTTGTAATGTAGGTAAGTCTTGACGAGTCAAGATAAGGGCAGTAGGTGTATCCGTACTTTCAATGGCTAATCTCCATGCTGCAACCGTTTCTTTCGCATCTGCTGGTCTAATTGCCGACACACCTGGCATTGCACGTAATGACGCTAACTGTTCAACCGGCTCATGTGTTGGACCATCTTCTCCAACTGCAATGCTATCATGTGTAAAGACATAGGTTACTGGCAATTTCATTAATGCAGCTAAACGAATCGCTGGACGTAAATAGTCAGAAAAGACGAAGAAAGTTGCACCAAATACTTTTATTCCACCATGAATGGCCATTCCATTGATTGCAGCACCCATTGCAAATTCACGTACACCAAACCAGACATTTCGAGCTGCAAAACTATCGATACCGTAATTTTTTTCTGATGTAATGAATGTTTTATTTGATCCTGCTAAGTCGGCAGACCCCCCAATTAATTGCGGGATGGCATTAGCAGCTGCATTAAGTGTTTTTCCTGATGATGTACGAGTTGCTAATGATTCACCCTCGTTAAAGTTCGGCAATGCTTCTTCCCAGTTTTCAGGAAGCTTGTCTGCTAACGCCGCTTCAAATTGTTCAGCCAATTTCGGGTACGTTTTTTTGTAATCTTCAAAATGTTTATTCCATTTTTCTTCTTTCTCTTTTCCGATTTTAACAAACTGTGAAAAATGACTTGATACTTCTTCGGGCACATGAAACGATTCTTCTGAGTTCCAATTATAAGCTTTTTTCGTTAGCGTAATTTCCTCTTTACCAAGAGGTGCACCATGAGAAGCTGACTTACCTGATTTATTAGGCGAACCATAACCAATGACTGTTTTTACTTCTATTAACGTAGGCCGATCTAGATCTCCTTTTGCTTCTTGTAGAGCCTTTTGGATTGTGTTAATATCATTGCCATCTTCAACACGAATCACTTGCCAACCATACGCTTTGAAACGATCTTCTACACTTTCTGAAAATGATAAGTTCAATTCACCGTCCAAGGAAATATCATTTGAGTCATACAACACAACTAGACGTCCTAGCTTTAGATGTCCTGCAAGCGAGGCAGCTTCAGCTGATACACCTTCCATTAAATCGCCATCACCACAAATGCTATACGTGAAATGATCTACTAGAGTATATCCATCTTTATTATATGTTTCTGCAAGATGTCGCTCAGCCATTGCCATCCCTACAGCCATTGCGATTCCTTGTCCTAGTGGCCCTGTTGTTGCTTCTACTCCAGGTGTATGGCCAAGTTCTGGATGTCCAGGCGTTCTACTTCCCCATTGACGGAAGTTCTTTAAATCATCCATTGTCACATCATATCCAAATAAATGTAGCATGCTGTATAGCAGCATGGATCCATGACCTGCAGATAGGACAAAACGATCTCTGTTAAACCAATTTGGATTAACTGGATTATGGTTCATTTCTTTTGCCCATAATGCATAAGCCATTGGAGCTGCTCCCATCGGCATTCCAGGGTGTCCTGAGTTCGCTTTTTCAATTCCATCTATTGATAATGTTCTAATTGTATTAATTGCTAATTGGTCTAGTTGCTTTTCATCTATTACATTTTGCATTGTGTAAATAACCCCTTATTCTCGTAATATTTTAAGCTAGATTGCTAGTTTAAACACTGTTTTGTTATATTGAAGTGCTAAAAATCCGTCAACTTTTGTTGATTTAATCCACATTTTTACTCCACTAGCTATTTGCTTAGCTAGAATACGATCAATTGCTGTAGGCAACATTCCCATACACTGTGCTTCGTCAACCTTCGTGTATCTCCAAGATACATCGGCTAACATAGGACGTAATTTCTCTTTCACTGTATCTTTATCAATTCTGTCATCAAAAATGATGAAAGAATGATTTTTTCCATTCTTACTTCTCTCTCTTATTATGTCTGTTAATTCAGCGGCTGAACTGATTCCCCAATAAGGAATTAGCCCATCGACTGCTGCAAAAACATCTTTTGCTAAATGACTTCCCATTTTCCCCGGAACCTGAACCCCAAAGAGGCGATGCCGATCATGCCTACACGATGATACCGAATCTTCAATTTTATAAATATCATCTATAACAGCATTTAGTGCCGTATCGTAACCTAGTGACAGCTTGGACTTTTTAATATCATTGTAAATGGATACAGGAATATATAACGATTTTACTTTAACTTGTTTTGCTACGTAGTCAGAAAATAATCGTCCTTGTTCTCCACCCAAAACAATGATTGCATCAAAAGATAATAACACAGCAGCTTCTATTTGGAATGGATCTTTCATTGAAAAACAGCGTAATAGATTTCCCCCTTGTGTTCTCCATGCAGCTAAATCTTTTGTTAGGAATGGTTTTGAGTTTCCATTCACTTCAATTGCATACACTTCATAATCATTGATAAGTTGTCCTACTATATCATAAGTTAATTGATTGACTATAGAATAACCCGCTTCTATATTAATCATTGCAATTTTCATAGAACTCTCTCCTAGTTGCTTTTCTTAGTAGCTTGATATCCGACCGTGTTTTTCTCTATTAACGGTCGAGATCAACCTCTTTCCAAACTTGTTCATAAACTTTTTTTAGTGGGACATTAAAATGTTGGGCGATTTTTTTGCAATCTTCAAATTCTGGTGATTTTTGTACAACTTGCCCACTCAAAATTCCCTCTTTCACAGAGACCGGTCCCCACTCGGTAGTTACTATTTTGTAGCGTCTTTCGAGGCGGTGAACCGTCAATGGATAATACCGCACCCCTAACGTTGTCGTTTCTTTAAAAAGAATTTCTTCCATTTTTGGTAATGCTTTGGTAGAACAAAGCAACTGAAGTAAAATAGCCGGTCTATTTTTTTTCATATATATAGGAGTATAAAAAACGTCATTTGCTCCTTGTTCAAAAAGTAAATCTATAACATAGCCAAGCCACTCACCTGATACATCATCTAGATTTACTTCCATTTTGACCATTTGATTATCAATGTGTTGATGGTCAGGAGGTAGTTCAGAGTGCATCATCAATACTCCTCTCTTTTTATCATCATCATTTACTCACCAATGATGACCCTTAGTACATTTGGATGGTCTTTAAATGTTTTTGTTCCTGCTCCGTAACCAATCTTCTTTACTTTCAAAACTGGAAAGGCACAAAACTCATCAGTTAAAACTGAAACAATTGCTGCGCCTGTTGGTGTTGTAAGTTCAGCCTTTAAGTCACTTTGGGCAATCGGAACTCCTTTTAACATTTCTAATGTAGCTGGTGCCGGAACTGGATACACACCATGATCAATTTTAATCTTTCCTGTTCCTACAGGGATAGGTGAAGATTTGATCGTGTCAACTTCAAGCTGATCAAGAAGAATCGCCGCTCCTACAATATCTATAATAGAATCAACTGCACCTACTTCATGAAAGTGAACCGTTTCTAATGGCATGTTATGAATATGCCCTTCTGCTTCCCCGATCTTCTTAAAAATCTTCAAAGCAGTTTCTTCCACTTTTGGAGTAAAACCTGCTGATTCAATAAGCTTAACAATATCTTTATAAGAACGATGATGATGCCCATGATCATAGCTATGTTCGTGATCATGGCTATGGCTATGGCTATGGCTATGATCATGACTATGCTCGTGATCGTGGCTATGTCCGTGATCATGACTATGCTCGTGATCGTGGCTATGTCCGTGATC